>JAGPJJ010000074.1 GCA_018054505.1 Prevotella sp. | reverse complement strand
CCCAAGTCATGTACACCTACTGGTCTACATATTGACTTATACTCGCGTGCTACGTGATTAGGCACAAAGTCCATGATTACGCTCATGCCTACATGATGCGTTCTTTCAATCAGGTGTTCCCATTCAGTCATACGCTGATCAACATCCTGTGCCAAATCTGGATCCACATCATAATAGTCTGTTATTGCATAAGGCGAACCCGCCATGCCTTTTACTATTTCTGGATGCTGTGTAGGAATGCCGAATGAAGAATAATCAGTCTGTGTTGCATGTCTTATTACACCGGTAAACCATATATGGGTAAAGCCCATATTATTTATTCGCTTTAATATAGACTCATCAAAATAATTAAACTTCCCACAACCATTTTCGGCAATCGTGCCGAATTCTTTAAGAATTCTATTACGATTGCCGAAAAGTCTAGGAAGTACCTGATATATTGTTATCTTTTCCTTCATTATTCGATACCGTGAGCACTAACGGTCTTATCGATGCGTCCAATCATGCCTTGAAGAGCCTTACCAGGACCGCACTCAGTAAAATCAGTAGCACCAGCAGCTATCATAGCCTGTACACTTGAAGTCCATCTTACAGAACTTGTCAACTGTGCGATAAGATTTGTCTTTATTTCTTCTGAATCTGAGTGAGACTTTCCGTCTACATTCTGATAAACAGGACATTTTGGTGCTGAGAAAGTTGTTGCCTCGATAGCAGCCTGAAGTTCATCCTTAGCTGGCTGCATAAGTGGTGAGTGGAATGCGCCACCAACCTTTAGAGGAAGAGCACGCTTTGCACCAGCTTCCTTCAACTTCTCACATGCGATATTGATTGCATCCATGTTACCAGAAATAACAAGCTGTCCAGGACAGTTGTAATTAGCAGCAACAACGATGTTGCCTTCTGTGCTTACCTCACTGCAAATCTCTTCTACCTTTTCGTCTGGCAAACCGATGATAGCAGCCATTGTTCCAGGATTAGCTTCGCATGCCTTCTGCATTGCGTTAGCACGTGCTGCAACCAATTTCAAACCATCTTCAAAGCTCAATGCGCCTGATGCTACAAGAGCTGAGAATTCACCAAGTGAATGACCTGCAACCATTTCTGGCTTGAAGTCTTCGCCCATGCACAAAGCAGAAATTACACTGTGCAAGAATACAGCTGGCTGAGTAACATTAGTCTGTTTCAGGTCTTCGTCAGTACCTGCAAACATAATATCAGTAATTTTAAAGCCTAGAATTTCATCAGCTTTATCAAAAAGTTCTTTTGCAAGAGAGTTATTATCATATAGGTCTTTGCCCATACCTACAAACTGAGATCCCTGACCAGGGAATACAAATGCTTTCATTATTTCTTAGTTTAATTATAATTATATATATGTTCTGCAAAATTACAAAAAAAAAGCAAAGCAAGAACTATATAATAAAAAAATGGTTTTTAACTGCTTATGGAATAAGCAAATTGACTAATAAAACAAAAAAAATCCCGAAAGCAATCGAGCTTTCGGGACTTATATAAATTTGCTTTACAGTGCAATAGTATATTTCTATATATTATTCTGCTGCTGGTGCCTCTTCTGCCTTAGGAGCTTCCTCTGCAGGAGTCTCTTTAACAGCCTTAGCATTTTCGTCAACAACTGATACAGGAACCTTTACTTCAACCTCCTTGTGGAAGTGGATAGTTGCCTCGAAGTCACCAACTTTCTTGATGTCGTGCATTGTGATGATCTTGCGATCAACCTCAATACCCTTCTTTGCAAGTTCTTCAGCTACAGTTGCTGTAGTAACAGATCCGTAAAGAGCACCAGTAGTACTTACCTTAGCTGAGATAACAAGAGCAACACCGTTAAGTGCCTCACCCTTCTTAACTGCTTCAGCCTTGATAGCCTCTAGCTTGTGTGCCTGCTGCTTCAAGTTCTCTGCTAGAATTTTCTTTGCAGAAGAAGAAGCAATAGCTGCTTTACCTGTTGGGATAAGATAGTTACGACCGTAACCATTCTTTACATTTACAATATCGTTCTTGTATCCAAGACCAATGATATCTTCTTTAAGTATAATCTCCATATTGTCTTTCTCCTCCTTAAATTATTTCATCAAATCGGTTACATATGGAAGCAAAGCAATCTGGCGAGCACGCTTAACAGCCTGAGCCACACGACGCTGATACTTCAAAGATGTTCCTGTGATACGACGAGGAAGGATTTTACCCTGCTCGTTCAAGAATTTCTTCAAGAACTCTGGATCCTTATAGTCGATATACTTGATACCACTCTTCTTAAAACGACAATACTTCTTCTTACGGGTATCGATAGAAGGAGCTGTCAAATAACGGATTTCTGAATTTTTCTGATCTGCCATAATTAAGCCTCCTCTTTTTTACCTAGTTTACTTCTGCGCTTCTCTGCGTATGCTGCTGCATACTTGTCAAGACGTACAGTCATATAACGGATTACTTTCTCGTCACGGCGATAGCCTGTTTCAAGTGTGTTGATAACTGTAGGCTCAGCCTTAAATTCAACTAGACAGTAGAAGCCTGTTGATTTCTTGTCAATGGCATAAGCCATCTTTTTGAGTCCCCAAGCCTCTTCGTTCAAGATCTCTGCACCGTTATCGGTAAGAATCTGCTTGAATTTAGCGACCGCTTCCTTCATCTGTTCATCAGACAAAACGGGAGTCAAAATGAAAACGGTTTCGTATTGATTCATACTAATTAATAATTATAATATAATTGTTATTAAAATGCATATCTTCTAAGTCTAAACCGACTTTTTCTCAAAATGCGCTGCAAAGGTACTGCTTTTTTACGAAACTAACAAATAATTCGTAACTTTTGTGCCTTTTTTAATTAAATGTATAAAAAGATAAGCGCTTATTGCTATTGGCATGATTAATCAAGCCGCTAACAATAAGCGCAAAACGTATATCTATTTTTATTTTGAGTTATTCCTCTTCAGGAGTAATCAACTTATATCCTTTTCCATGTATGTTGATAATTTCTATCTGCTCGTCGTCCTTTAAGTGCTTACGCAATTTTGTAATATACACATCCATAGAACGGGCATTGAAATAGTTATCATCAATCCATATTGTCTTCAGAGCGAAATCTCTCTGTAGTATTTCGTTTGCGTGTGAGCAAAGAAGAGCCAAAAGCTCATTTTCCTTTGTTGTAAGTTTTGTCTGCTTATCACCGATAACCAATAATTGCTTTTGAGTATCAAATGTAAACTTGCCAATATGATAAAGTGTACTTTCCTTATTCTTCTTACCACGTACACGACGCAGAATTGCCTCTATACGGAATACTAATTCTTCCATTGAGAATGGCTTTGTGATATAGTCATCAGCTCCAATCTTGAAGCCTTCAAGAATATCATCCTTAAGAGTTTTGGCTGTTAAGAATATAATTGGAATTTCAGCATTTGCCTGACGTATTTCCTGTGCAAGTGTGAATCCGTCCTTCTTTGGCATCATAACGTCAAGAACGCAGATATCAAATTTATTCTTCAGGAATTCATGATAGCCAACTTCACCATCAGGACAAAGTGTTGCAGTAAATCCTTTAGCCTGAAGGTATTCACGCAAAAGCATTCCTAAATTCTCATCATCTTCACACAAAAGAATTTTCAGTTTTTCTTCCATAATCTTATATTTTAATGTTAATACTTCTTTATATAAACTATAAACTAATCTTCCATAAATGGCAACTTAATAGTGAAAACAGTTCCCTCGCCAAACTCGCTGTCTACATGAATTTCACCTTCATGCAAGTCTACCATCTTCTTTACGTAAGAAAGTCCTAGACCAAATCCCTTCACGTCGTGTACATTACCTGTATGCACTCTGAAGAATTTGTCAAACACCTTCTTCAAGTTGTCTTTCTTTATTCCTATACCATTATCCTTTATTGAAAGGCATACTTTCTTGCCTTCATTCCATGTTCGGATATAAACATTCAATGGCTGATCTGGCTTACGATATTTCACCGCGTTGTCCAACAGATTAAACACAACATTCTGGAAATGCATTTCGTCTACATATATTCTAGAATCTATTGCCTCAATCTCTGTATATACTTTACCACCAGTGTGCTCAACACGCAAAGTGAATGAGTTTCCGATGCTTTCAGCCATTTCATTAATATCTATGTCGCGCTTTTTCAGCACAGCCTTTTTCCTGTCATACATACTCATCTGCAAGACTTTCTCTACAAGGAATCTCAATCGCTTGCTTTCATCATTTATCACGCCACTGAGATGTGCCATCATCGATTCGCTCTTCGTCACACTCTTGTCGTTCAACATTTGTGCTGCGAGCGATATACTCGCTATTGGCGTCTTCAGCTCATGCGTCATATTGTTTATAAAGTCATTCTTTATTTCGCTATAACGTTTTGAACGGAATATCACAACGATTGTGAATACGAATGTGAATAACAATACAAATGTAAATATGATACTTGGAATCATAAATCTCACACTAGAGAATATGTAGCTGTTCATATCTGGGAAGTGAATCCTCACAACGCCCATCTTTGACTGTGGGTCGTTTCTGAACAACACCTGTGAATAGGTAAATTCTTCTCCGTCGTCTGTATAGTCAGGGCAACGATATACTTCTCGTCCGTCCTGCGTTGAAACAGTAAAGTGATAAGGAATATTGATACCGTTGTTCATCAGCTCTGCTTTCAAGTCCTGATCAAGCAACTTAAAGTTGATGCGCTCCTTCAAAGGTTTATCTGATGCTGAATATAAAATCGAATATACTACTTCATCCAAAAGAGCCTTTTGATAAACATATCTATTCTTAATTATTTCCTGCAGAGATCTTGATGCCTCTGATATTGAGTTTTTATCAGTCTTCAGTATCATTGCCTTTGGCATTGATGAAGGCTTTGTTGCTATCGTCTTTAATTCAAATGAAGAATATACCGTTCCGTCTTTTCCTACCGTTGAATATTGGTGACTTTGCTGGAAAGTTCCGTCATTTGGTTTACCAGAACGTGTGCCTACTGAATCTTGAGAATATGAATGACGCTCAGTCTCTTTTACATCCTTTTCAAGAAATCTCAGCGTCTCGTTTAGTTCAAGATTACGTGAAGCCTGATAAAGCGAACGATTGACTGATTCGTCAAACTGTTCCTTCTTCATATCTGCCATTTCCTGAATATAACTTAATTGCAGGAAAAGCAGTCCCAAAAATGAGAGCCCCATTATTATGGCTATTGTCCATATCGTTCTTTTCTTCATATCGCAAAGATATACTAAATCTTAAATCGTTAACATTAGAATGTTAAACTTTTGCCCTTGTTTTATCAATATTAACAATATCACTATAATATAATTCAATATGTTTAATTATACAAAGGCAGAACCGCCGTTCTGCCTTCATATAATAAGCAATATTTTTAAATTAATCTTCTTCCTTAGCCAACTCTGCCTCATGTGCTGAAATAAGTTCCGACTGAATGTTACCAGGCACAAGTTCATAACTAGCAAACTTTGTCGTAAACGAAGCTCGTCCACCAGTGATAGAACTCAATGAGATGCTATAGTTATTCAGTTCCTTTAATGGAACTTTTGCCAGCAGTTTCTGATAACCAGCCTCTGCGTCCATACCAACAATCATTGCGCGTCTACCCTGAAGGTCGCTCATCACGTCACCCATGAAATCAGCAGGAACATAAACTTCCAAGTCATAGATTGGCTCCAATATCTTTGGACCTGCTTCCTTAAATGCGTCAGAGAAAGCATGTCGTGCAGCAAGCATAAACGATAATTCATTGCTGTCTACAGGATGCATCTTTCCGTCATACACAATCACTCTCACGTCGCGAGCATAACTGCCCGTCAGCGGACCATGCTCCATACAATCGAGCAAACCTTTTAATATTGCAGGCATAAAGCGTGCATCAATTGCACCACCCACTACCGAGTTTATAAACACAAGCTTTCCGCCCCACTCAAGTTCTACCACTTCTTTGCCCTTGATATTCATTTTGAATTCCTGACCATTGAAGTTATAAGTCATAGGGTCTGGCATTCCTTCAGCATAAGGTTCAATAATCAAGTGCACCTCGCCAAACTGTCCTGCACCACCACTCTGCTTTTTGTGTCTGTATTCAGCCTTAGCTTTCTTGGTGATTGTCTCTCTATATGGAATCTTTGGATCATAAAACTTCACCTGAAGTTTATCATTATTCTCCAATCTCCATTTAAGCGTTCTCAAATGGAATTCTCCCTGACCATGCACAATAATCTGTCTCAATTCTTTACTCTGCTCCACAACCCATGTTGGGTCTTCTTGGCGCATCTTCACCATTGCGGCCATCAACTTCTCTGTGTCCTGTGAGTTCACAGCTTTGATAGCCCTACTGTATTTTGAGTTAGGATATTTAATGAAATTGAATTTCCAGTCACAGTCTTTATCATTAAGCGTGTTACCGGTCTTCACGTCCTTCAGTTTCACTGTGCAGCCAATGTCTCCAGCGTTCAGTTGTTCCACGGCAATTCTGTTGGCACCAGCTCCTACATAAATCTGTCCTATTCGTTCCTTGCTTCCTCTGTCTGCATTTGTAAGGTCTTCACCTGGCTTGATGCATCCACTCATCACCTTGAAATAGCTAACCTCACCAATATGCGGTTCCATTCCGGTTTTAAAGAAATATAAACTTGTAGGTCCATTTGTTTCTGGCGCAACTTCCTCACCTCTTGTATTGTGTAGTTTTGGCATTTCATTCACAAAAGGCACCACGTTGCCAAGAAATTCCATCAGCCTTTGCACGCCCATATCCTTACCGGCGCAGACGCAGAATACTGGGAATATATTTCTTGTCACAAGTCCTTTGCGAATACCCTCTCTCATTTCATCTTCCGAAAGCGTATCAGCGTCAAAGAACTTTTCCATCAGCGTCTCGTCATTCTCAGCAGCAGCCTCCACCAATTCCTTGTGAAGTTCCATTGCCTTATCCATTTCCTCAGCAGGAATCTCTTCAATGATAGGCGCACCACCTTCTGGTTTCCAAGAATATTTCTTCATCAGCAGCACGTCGATAAGAGCATTAAAGCCAGCCCCCGTCGTAATAGGATATTGTATCTGTACGCACTTTGAACCATATATTTCTTTCATTGTCGAAATAATTGCATCAAAGTCGCATTTATCACTGTCTAGTTGATTGATTAAAAAGATAACAGGCTTATTTAATTTCTCTGTATATCTAAAATTATTCTGTGTTCCCACTTCCGGACCATATTGCCCGTTAATCAGTATCACCGCTTCGTCAGTAACGTTAAGCGATGTGATTGCACCACCCACAAAGTCATCACTTCCTGGGCAATCTATAATATTAAGTTTTTTATTGTTCCACTCCACATGAAAAACAGTTGGGAATACTGAGTAGCCATATTCCAACTCAACCGGGAAATAATCGCTTACTGTGTTTTTATTTTCAACACTTCCACGACGCTTAATGACACCGGCTTCAAAAAGCATACTTTCGGCAAGAGTTGTCTTGCCGCAACCCGCACTGCCAAGCAATGCAATGTTTTTAATCTCGTTAGTTTGATAAACTCTCATATCAAAAGATTTAAAGTGTTAGTAATGTTTCATGGTTAATAAAGGTTTTATTTACCCTTATAGGGCTCTAAGATATGAAATAATTCAATATCATCCAAGCATATTTTAGGAAAATTATTAATTTTGCACAAAAATAAGATTATGGCAGGTTTATACATTCACATCCCCTTTTGCGCTAGCCGTTGCATATACTGTGGCTTCTATAGCACCACGAAGACTAATCTTCAAGACAGATACGTAGACGCAATGTGCAAAGAAATGGAATTACGTCATAACGAACTTGTTTCCGCTGACCGTAACATCACTACAATATATATAGGTGGAGGCACGCCAAGCCAACTATCGCTTAGCAACCTACAAAAAATATTCACGCAGATAAATAATGTATGGGGCAATCGTGTTGTTGCCGAAGAGGTCACTCTTGAGTGCAATCCCGACGATATTACTGATGAGTTTGCACAAGCCATTTCCCTACTTCCGATAAATCGTGTCAGTATGGGTGCTCAGACGTTCAATGATGACAGACTAAAGTTTCTGCATCGCCGTCATCGTGCTGATGAAGTAAAGACTGCTGTCAGCCGACTTCAGAAATATGGCATCAAGAATATCAGCATCGATTTAATGTTTGGCTTTCCCGACGAGAGCCTTAACGATTGGGTTAGCGACATCAATGCAGCTATCTCTCTTGGCGTTCAGCACATCTCTGCCTACAGTCTGATGTATGAAGAGGGCACTACCCTTTTCAAACTTCTCAATCAAAATAAAGTGAAACCTGTCGACGAGGAAACAAGCCTTGCTATGTACAACATGCTCATAGACCACCTGTCTTCTGCGGGATATGTTCAATATGAAATAAGTAACTTTGCCCTACCTGGATTTCAGAGCAAACACAACAGCAGCTACTGGCACGACATACCTTATATTGGTATTGGTGCTTCTGCCCACAGCTATGATATAACAACCAGACATTGGAACGTTAGCGACATCACTAAATATATAAGTAGTATAGAGAGTTGCACGCTACCGTTCGAGGAAGAGTTTATTGATAAAAACACGAAATACGATGACCTCATCACAACGGCTATGCGTACTCGTGAAGGTATTGACACCGCAAAACTAAAGGCTGATTTCGGCAACGACCTATATGCTTATTTCATGAAAGAGGCTGTCAAGCATATCAACCGTGGAACGTTGCAGAATGTAGATGGTAGGGTTTCGCTCACGCGTAAAGGGCTGTTTATTTCAGATGATATCATGAGCGACCTCATGCACGTCTAGTTTTTCCCTGCCATAGCCCTACTTTCTATTTAATCTCCACCAGTTTATATTTCTTGCTTCCTAGTCCTATCTTCTCGGCCCAGTCAATCGTGTGCGTACCGTGCTGCTTGTCAATGCGCTTCAACATGTCAGTAGGATCATTCTCTGCCGTCACCTTCTGTTGGTTGATAATATCCACGCAAGCCTGATCAAGAGCTACAGGGTCTGTACTTGCTAGAATACCATAATCTTTAAGCTTCACTGGCTGTGGATGCGCCACGCAGTCGCAGTCAATACTCATGTTGTTCATCACGCTGATAAAGATTATTCCGTCATGTTTCTGAAAGTAGTTCACCACTGCCTG
>JAGPJJ010000007.1 GCA_018054505.1 Prevotella sp. | reverse complement strand
TGGCATCAACTGTTACTATCTTGTTTGTATTACAACTGGCAAGGAATAAAACAGTTCCCAATGCCGCTAACATAAATTTCTTCATTTTATTATTATTTTATAGTATTTCGTGTGTAAAGTTATATGATTTATTTTACAGAGCCAAGAGTTTATCTACATAAATTAATTAATGATAGTCTTACATTTATCTTATAAATGTTATGCTACAATTTTTCTAATCTGAAATGGAAATAACTAGTTAATGTTTATAACCAATATTGTTGATAAATAAATTGTATTTGTACGAGCCAACAATAGAATAATAAAAGATTATCAGATCGCATAACAAATTATAGGGTAAATAATTGTGGCTAGTTATTATGTGTAGGATTATTTAGGTGAATCTATTCTATAAGCATTTTCTGTAAACGTTTACGTTTAATAGTTGTTAACTAAAAGCCCGTTTGAGGTAATAATAAAGACAAAACTCTTGCTTATTGAAAAAATCGTATTATCTTTGCATTGCTAACTGGAGATTGCAATCTGCTATAATAAAAGACAACATGGACAACAAAATTGAACATTTAGGAGAGGTAAAAACTATAGAAGGGAATTGCCTTCACGTAGCAATATCACAATCTTCAGCATGTGCAGAGTGCAAAGTTGCGGGACACTGTAATGCATCAGAATCAAAAGATAAGATAATTGATATTGTTACCGATTCAGCTGATAAATACAGCATAGGAGAAAACGTTTTGGTATCTACTACTAAAGGTGTTGGGATGATGGCTACAATATATGCGTATGTTTTGCCTCTTGTTGTTATGATGACAGTGCTTATAATCGTAAAAGTTATAACTGGAAGCGATGGTTGGGCGGCAATATCAGCTTTATTTTCTTTGTTGCCATACTATATCTGTATATATATATTGAGACATAAGATAAGTTCTCAAGTGCATTTTGAAATAGAAAAAATCAATAGCTAAAACAAATACAAACAAATTATGAATTTTATTTTAACTTCGGTAATAGCTCTTGGGGCTATAGCATTAATCTCTTCGGTTGTGCTATATTTGGTGTCCAAGAAGTTTGCCGTTAATGAAGATCCTCGAATTGGCATTGTGACAGAACTGCTGCCTGGTGCCAACTGTGGTGGTTGCGGCTTTCCTGGGTGCTCCGGAATGGCTAGCGCTCTTGTTGCGGGAGCTGATAAAGGTACTATTGACGGACTTCGTTGTCCTGTTGGGGGAGCTGATGTAATGGAAACAATAGCCGGAACTTTGGGCTTGGCTGCTGTTGCTCCAGAACCTTTAGTAGCAGTTGTACGTTGTAATGGAACTTGTGAAAATCGCCCTCGTATTGCTGAATATGATGGTTTGCATACTTGCGCTGCCATCAATTCAACAAGTGCTGGTGAAACTGGTTGTGGTTACGGATGTCTCGGTTGTGGAGATTGTGTTGGTGCATGTCAGTTTGATGCAATCCACATGAACACTAATACTGGTCTCCCTGTAGTAGACGAAAGTAAGTGTACAAGTTGTGGAGCATGTGTAAAGGCTTGTCCTCGATATATTATAGAACTTCGCAATAAGGGCCCAAAAGGTCATCGTGTCTATGTGCAATGTGTTAGTAAAGATAAAGGAGTCATCGCAAAAAAGGCTTGTAGTGTTGCTTGTATAGGATGTGGTAAATGTGAAAAGGTTTGTGAATATGATGCTATAACAATAGAAAATAATCTTAGTTATATAGACTTTAATAAATGTCAGATGTGTACAACATGTGTAGACGAATGTCCAACTGGAGCAATAGTTAAGATAAACTTTCCAATAACGAAAGAAGTGGAGGTTGAAGGATGAAATTACATACATTTAGAATAGGTGGTGTACACCCTGATGAAAACAAAATCACAGCAGAGGCAAGAACTAAAAATGCAGAATTACCTAAAGTTGCCATATTTCCATTGGGACAACATATTGGTGCTCCTGCAAAACCAATTGTTAAGCGTGGCGATGTTGTCAAGGTAGGAACGATGATTGCAGAAGCTAATGGGTTTGTAAGTGCTCCGATATTTAGTTCAGTTTCAGGAACTGTTGCTAAGATTGACACAAGTATTGATGCTACAGGTTATCGCAAACCTGTGATAATAATCAATGTTGAAGGTGATGAGTGGGAAGAGAGTATTGACAGAAGTACTAAACTAGAAACCCTTGTAGAACATTCTGAACTTACACCTGAAAGTATTGTAGATATCATAAAGAGTGCCGGTATTACAGGTATGGGTGGTGCTGGTTTTCCTACATTTATTAAATTGTGTCCACCACCAACAGCAAAGGCAGAATGTGTAATAATTAATGGAGTAGAATGTGAACCATACATCACGGCTGATTACCGATTGATGATGGAGCATGCAAATGAAATTCTTGTAGGTTTGCAATTGCTTATGAAAGCTGCAAAAGTTGAGCGTGGATATATAGGTATTGAGGAAAATAAACCTGAAGCAATAAAGTTGTTTACACAGCTAACAGCTAGTGATTCTCGCATAGAAGTAGTACCATTGATACAAAAATATCCACAAGGTGGTGAAAAACAACTTGTACATGCTGTTATAAAAAGACAAGTTCCTGCGCCTCCTGCTATTCCTGTTAATGTTGGAGCAATTGTTCAGAATGTTGGTACTGCTTATGCTGTATATGAGGCTGTTATGAAAAATAAACCATTGTTTGAAAGATATACTACTGTAACAGGAAAACAACTCAAGAATCCTGGCAATTATCTCGTAAGAATGGGAACTACTTTTAATGAACTTATATGCGCATGTGGAGGATTGCCTGAAGGTGATAACAAGGTGCTTGCAGGCGGCCCAATGATGGGAAAGTCAGTTATGTCTTTAGATGTCCCTATTACAAAAGGTACAAACTCAATAACAATTCTTAGTGGGGATGAAGCTCGACGAAAGTCAGTTCAGCCATGTATCCGTTGTGGAAAATGTGTTGACGCATGTCCTATGGGATTGGAACCATATCTTTTAGCAACACTTTCTGCTAATAATTTGTATGATCGTCTTGAAAATGAAGGCGTTACATCTTGTATATCATGTGGTTCATGCCAGTTTACATGTCCTTCTCATCGCCCAATATTGGATAACATTCTTCAAGGTAAGGGTGTTGTAATGGGAATGATCAAGGCTAGAAATGTTAAGAAGTAGTATAAAAAAATGAATTATTAAAAATGGGAAAATTAATAGTATCTCTTTCACCCCATGCCCATGGAAATGACAGTGTTGAAAAAAACATGTATGGAGTTGTCATAGCACTTATTCCGGCAATACTCGTATCATTCATCTATTTTGGAATAGGTTCAGTTGTAGTGCTACTTAGTAGTGTTGCTGCATGTATGTTTTTTGAATGGGCTATAACAAAATATATGTTGAAGCGTGAACCTACTTTAACAGACGGTTCGGCAATTGTTACAGGATTACTTCTTGGTATGAATTTGCCTAGTAATTTGCCTGTTTGGATAGTTATTATTGGTGCACTTATGGCAATAGGTGTTGCTAAAATGACATTTGGAGGACTTGGTAACAATCCTTTTAATCCAGCGCTTGTTGGACGTTGCGTATTGCTCGTCAGTTTTCCTGCACAGATGACCTCATGGCCAATGGCGGGACAATTAACAAGCTATCTTGATGCACGGACAGGAGCAACTCCTCTTGCAATAATGAAACAAGCCATAAAAACTGGTGATACATCTATTTTGGATAAGTTGCCATCTGCTACGCAGCTTTTATTAGGCTCAAATCCAACAATGGGACTAGGTTCTATAGGCGAAGTTTGTGCTTTGGCTCTTTTGCTAGGTTTGGCTTATCTGTTGTGGAAAAAAGTAATAACATGGCATATCCCAGTGTCAATAATTGCAACAGTATTTATATTTAGTGGTGCATTACACTTTGTAAGTCCTGTATATTCTAATCCATTGAATGAAATACTTAGTGGGGGATTAATGCTCGGTGCAATCTTTATGGCTACAGATTACGTGACGTCTCCAATGACTCATAAAGGGCAATTAATATATGGTGTAGCAATTGGGTTCCTTACAGTAGTTATACGCAACTGGGGAAGTTATCCTGAAGGAATGAGCTTTGCAATACTCATCATGAACGCTTTCACACCGATAATTAATTTATCTACTAAACCAAAACGCTTTGGTGAAGTAGGGAAGATGTAATTAAACAAAGGTAATTAAGTAAAAAAAAATAAGGAGATGGAAAAATTAAAATCATCTTTACCAAATATGGTTGGCGTTCTTGTTGGCTTCTCTGTTATAATAGGAGGTTTGCTTGCTTATGTGAATCATATCACGGAGAACCCAATAAAGCATAAACAAGAGCAGACTCTTGCAGCTGGCATAAAAACAGTTATGCAGAATAATAATGTAAAAGTCGCAGATCCTGTAACAGTGAAAGAAACTATAGATGGAAAGACGGCATCATTCATCATACATCCATGTGCTGATAATTCAGGCAAAAAAATTGGCTCAGCAGTCGAGAGCACTACAAATGGATTTGGTGGTGACCTTCAGGTTCTAGTAGGTTTCGATAATATTGGAAATATTTTAGGATATACAATTCTAAAAAGTTCGGAAACTCCAGGCTTAGGAGCTAAAGCTAGTGTATGGTTTCAGAAGAATGGTAAGGGAAATATTATTGGTATGAATCCAAAAGATAAACCTTTAACAGTAAGCAAAGATGGAGGAGATGTTGATGCTATTACTGCATCAACTATCACAAGTCGCGCTTTTTTGAAAGCTATTAATCAGGCTTATGCTGTATATGCAAAGAAAAAATGATGTATATTTAAAAATTTGAATAATGAGCAATTTTAAAATATTACTTAATGGACTAATCAAGGAAAATCCAACCTTTATGTTGTTTCTTGGTATGTGTCCTACATTAGCAACGACAACCAGTGCTATAAATGGACTTTCCATGGGATTAGCAACAATGGCGGTGCTGATATGTACAAACTTCGTTATATCTTGTATAAAGAATATCACTCCAGATATGGTTCGAATACCGGTGTTTATAGTCGTTATTGCAGCTTTTGTGACTATTCTTCAGATGTTTATGAGTGCGTATGCACCAGATTCAATCAACAAGGCTTTGGGTATATATATACCGCTTATCGTAGTAAACTGTATCATTCTTGGTCGTGCAGAGAGTTTTGCCTGCAAGAATACTCCTATAGCAAGTATCTTTGATGGTATTGGCATTGGCCTTGGATTTACTTGTGGCCTTACATTGCTTGGTTGCGTAAGAGAGCTTCTTGGAGCAGGAAGTCTTTTTGGAGTAACCGTATTACCTGAGACTACAAATATACTCTTGTTTGTACTTCCTCCCGGAGCATTCCTTACACTAGGTTATTTGGTTGCTATCTTCAATAAGTTGAAGAGTGAGTAAATGGATGTAACAGTTAATATTAAACACATATAAAATATAATATATGGAATACTTATTGATATTTATATCAGCGATATTCGTTAATAATATCGTTTTGTCCCAATTCTTGGGAATATGTCCTTTTCTTGGAGTATCAAAAAAGATAGATACAGCTATTGGTATGGGTGGTGCATTGGCATTCGTTCTTACTCTTGCTACTATCATAACATGGCTCGTACAGAAATACGTTCTTGATGCACTTGGAATTGGATATTTACAGACATTAGCTTTTATCCTTATCATCGCTGCACTTGTGCAGATGGTGGAGATAATATTGAAAAAAGTGTCTCCCACATTATATCAGGCATTGGGAATCTTCTTACCCCTGATTACCACAAACTGTTGTGTGCTTGGTGTTGCAATTCTTGTGATTCAAAAGGATTACAGTCTTATGCAAAGTATTGTATACGCTTTCTCTACAGCCTTAGGATTTGCACTATCATTGGTTCTTTTTGCAGGAATACGTGAACAACAAGAACTTATGAAAATTCCAAAGGGAATGCAGGGCATGAGTATAGTTTTGATAACAGCTTCATTATTAGCTCTTTCGTTTATGGGATTTAGCGGATTGGAAAGCGGACTTCGTGCATTGTTTGGCTTATCCTAAAGTCAAAAAATAAAAAAAATAATCAAAGCTATTCAGTTTTAAATAAATTGTATGTACCTTTGTGCTTCATAAACATTTAAATTCATATGAAACAGACAATACTTGTTACAGGTGGCACAGGCTTTATAGGCTCTCATACCACAGTAGAATTGATTGAAGCTGGCTATAAAGTAGTTATTGTAGACAATCTGAGTAATTCAAAGGTTGAGGTTCTTGATGGTATCGAAAAAATTACTGGTGTACGTCCTGCATTTGAAAATGTAGATCTTCGTGATAAAGATGCAGCAGAAGGAGTATTCAAGAAATATCCTGAAATAGAAGGTATCATTCATTTCGCAGCTTCAAAGGCAGTGGGAGAGAGTGTACAGAAGCCATTGTTGTATTATCGTAATAATATTGTTTCTTTGTTAAATCTTTTGGAACTTATGCCAGAGTATAATGTAAAGGGAATTATTTTCTCTTCAAGTTGTACTGTATATGGTCAGCCAAAACCTGAGAATCTTCCTGTAACAGAGGATGCACCTCATCAGAAAGCAACTTCTCCTTATGGTAACACAAAAGAAATTAATGAGCAAATCATATATGACTACTTGCATAGTGGAGCAAATATTAAGAGTATTATCTTGAGATATTTCAACCCAATCGGTGCACATCCTACAGCACTTATCGGTGAATTGCCAAACGGTGTTCCTGCTAACCTTATTCCTTATGTAACTCAGACTGCTATAGGAATTCGTAAAGAACTAACAATCTTTGGTAATGACTATGATACTGAGGATGGTACATGTATCCGTGACTATATTTATGTAGTAGATTTAGCTAAAGCACACGTTGCTGCAATGAGCCGTGTATTGGATAAAGAAACTGATAAGATTGAATATTTCAATATCGGTACAGGTCGTGGAAATACAACAAAGGAAATTGTTGATGCTTTTGAAAAGGCAACTGGTGTAAAGGTTAATTGGAAGTTTGGACCTCGTCGTGAGGGAGATATTGAGAAGATATGGGGTGACTGCAGCAAAGCAAACAATGTGTTGGGCTGGAAAGCTGAAGCATCACTCGAAGATGTCATGGCCAGTGCATGGAAATGGCAGCTTAAGCTTCGTGAAGATGGAATAATGTAATTTTTAATTTATAAATTCTGTTATCGATAATTCGAACAGAAATTTTGTGTTTGTGTTGTTTGAGTCCACGATGTGATATCGTGGACTCATTTATTTTGTTAAAGATGATTAAAGTTTTGACTAATCACTTTACTAGTTCTGTCGATTCCAAGTATTCTTGTTACCTTTGCAGGCGCTGTCACGTGATGGCAGCATTAATTCAAACCTAATTAAATATTAAATTAAAATGGCAACAAAAATCAGATTGCAGCGTGGCGGTCGTAAAGGCTATGCTTTTTATGGTATCGTAATCGCTGACGTTAGAGCACCACGTGATGGTAAATTTACTGAGAAGATTGGTACATTCAATCCAAACACCAATCCAGCTACTGTAGATTTGAATTTCGAACGCGCCCTTTATTGGGTAGAGAATGGCGCACAGCCAACAGACACAGTTCGTAACATTCTTAAAAGCGAAGGCGTTTATATGATGAAGCATCTTCGTGGTGGTGTTAAGAAGGGTGCATTTGATGAGGCTGCTGCACAGAAGAAGTTTGACGCTTGGAAAGAAAACAAGTTGAAGGGCTTCGAGGCTATCTCAGAAAAGGATGCTAAGGCTAAAAAGGATGCTATCGCAGCAAGCCTAGAGGCTGAAAAGAAGGTTAATGAAGCTATCGCTAAGAAGGTGGCTGAAAAGAAAGCTGCAAAAGCTCAGGAAGAAGCTGCTGCTACAGCAGAAGCTACAGAAGCTCCTGCAGAGGAAGCTGCTGAAGCTCCAGCTGAGGCTTAATCTTCTTAGATTAAAATTAATAATAAGGATGATTTCTTTTGAAGTCATCCTTATTTTTTTGAATTTTATCAATATTTATTGCTGAGAAAATATCTACTTTATGTTATTATGTAAATGAATTATCGTAGAAATATATTTTTTTTGTTATCATAATGCTGCTTAATTATATTAAGGGTTGTTCATTTTCTTACATATTTAGGCGTTTCCTATTGAAAGTTTCTTAAAATATACGTTTTTGGAAACTTTTTTAATATTATTTAGTTGCTGATGTTAGTTACTCTAAGCGATTTGTTGTAATTTTGTAGTCACTAATTTATAATCGGTTAAATAAAATAATTATGGCTGAGACGATTGATATTCGTGAACTAAATATTATGATTGAGCAGCAGAGCGGTTTTATTACCAATCTTGTTGCCGGTATGGATAAGGTTATCGTGGGTCAGAAACATCTTGTAGACTCACTTCTTATCTCACTTCTTAGTGATGGACATATTTTGTTGGAAGGTGTTCCTGGTTTGGCAAAGACTCTTGCTATAAAGACTTTGGCCCAGCTTATTGATGCCGATTTCAGTAGAATTCAGTTTACTCCTGATCTTCTTCCTGCTGATGTCATAGGTACACAAATATATTCACAAAAAGATGAAACTTTCCATGTAAAGAAAGGTCCTGTATTTGCTAATTTCATTCTTGCTGATGAGATTAACCGTGCTCCGGCTAAGGTTCAAAGTGCTTTGCTTGAAGCTATGCAGGAACATCAGGTTACTATTGGTGACAATACATTTGCATTGCCAAAACCATTCTTGGTAATGGCTACTCAGAACCCAATTGAACAAGAAGGTACATATCAGTTGCCTGAAGCTCAAATTGACCGTTTCATGTTAAAGGTGGTTATTGATTATCCAACAATAGAAGAGGAAAAACTTATCATTCGTGAGAATATAAATGGTAGTATGCCAACAGTTACTGCTGTTACTTCTGCACAGGAAATAATGAATGCGCGTGACGTTGTCAATAAAGTATATATCGACGATAAAATTGCTCAATATATTGCTGATATTGTCTTTGCCAGTCGTTATCCTGAACGTTATGGACTTTCTGAGTTGAAGGGAATGATCACATACGGTGGCTCTCCACGTGCTAGTATCAATTTGGCTAAGGCAAGTAGAGCTTATGCTTTTATCAAGCATCGTGGTTATGTTGTTCCTGAAGATGTACGTGCTGTTGTTCATGATGTAATGCGTCATCGTATAGGTCTTTCATATGAGGCTGAAGCAAGTAATGTTTCTTCAGAGGAAATCGTATCAAAGATTGTCAACAAGGTTGAAGTTCCATAATTTATACTTTGCAATCTAACATAACAAGAACAAAGGATTAAGTTAATGGAAACATCTGAAATCATAAAGAAAGTAAGGAAGGTAGAGATAAAAACTCGCGGACTGAGTCAAAATATATTTGCCGGTCAGTATCACTCTGCCTTCAAGGGTAGGGGAATGGCTTTCAGCGAAGTGCGAGAGTATCAGTATGGCGATGATGTTCGTGATATTGATTGGAATGTAACTGCCCGTTTTCATCATCCCTACGTTAAGGTGTTTGAAGAAGAAAGAGAACTTACAGTAATGTTGCTTGTTGACGTGAGTGGTTCGCTTGATTTTGGTACAGCCCATCAGACAAAACGTGATATGGTTACCGAGATTGCTGCAACTTTGGCTTTTAGCGCTATTCAGAATAATGATAAAATAGGTGTTATTTTCTTCTCAGACAAAATTGAAAAATATATTGCGCCGAAGAAAGGTAGAAAGCACATCCTATATATTATTAGAGAATTGCTGGATTTCAAGCCACAAAGCCGTCGCACAGATATAGGTATGGCAGTTTCATATTTCACAAGAATGATGAAAAGACGCTGTACTGCATTTTTGCTAAGTGACTTTTATACTCGTGATGATTTCTACAAAGAAATGCAGATTGCTAACTCAAAGCATGATATGATTGCCATTCAGGTGTATGATCAGCGTGCTAAGATGTTGCCTGATATCGGTTTAATGAAAGTTCGTGATGCAGAGACGGGACATGAAATGATTATAGATACAAGTTCAGCAAAATTTCGCCATGCTCATACCGCATATTGGTTGGAGCGCGAGGATGATTTGCGTAGATTGTTTGCTATGTCTAATGTTGACTGGACTTCTATTGCTACAAATGAGGACTTTACAAAAGCCCTTATGATATTATTTAAGAAAAGAGCGTAAATGAGATATCTTAAAACCATAATATGTGTGATTTGTCTGTTGGGAATAAGTTTCTGCGGACATGCACAGACTGTCCAGGTAGAACAGAAAATAGATTCTGTTTCCATACTTATTGGACAGCAGGCTCACATGACCGTTACCGTTACGGCTAAGCATGGTGCAAAGATCGTTTGGCAGAAATTTAAACCATCACAGTATATTACTCCAGGTGTTGAGGTTCTCAATTCTAATGATGGTGAAACTTCTGAGGTGGATGGAATGACAAAGGTGAGCAAAATATATACTCTTACTAGTTTTGATGAGAGATTATATGCTATTCCTCCAATAAGTGTAAGTGTGGATGGTAAGTCTTATAAGGGAGCTCAGTTGGCTCTTAAAGTGCTTACTGTTGATGTAGATACAGTTCATCCAAATCATTTTTTTCCACCAAAAGACGTTCAATCAAATCCTTTTCAATGGTCTGATTTCAGTTCGGCCTTTTGGTTGAGCGTATTGCTTGTAATTCTTTGCTGTATAGCATATTATCTATATAGTAGACTTAAAAGTAATAAGCCTGTTATAACAAGAATACGCATTGTGAAACATATACCTGCACACAAAAAGGCTTTGAATGAAATTGATAAGATTAAATCAGAGCATATGCAGGTTTCTGAAAATCAAAAAGAATATTACACAAAACTTACTGATACGGTGAGATTGTATATTCAAGAAAGATTTGGATTTAATGCAATGGAAATGACAAGTAACGAAATCATTTATAGACTTCGCGAAAGTGGTGACCAAAAGAGTATTGATGAACTTCATGAATTATTTGAAACTGCTGACTTAGTAAAATTTGCTAAACATAGTGCATTGATAAATGAGAATGATCTTAATCTTGTTAATGCAATTAAGTTTATTGATGATACAAAGACAGCAACCGAAGAAACTGAAGAAAAAATTATACCACAATTAAGTGATGACGAAGAGAAATCACGAAAGAGTAGGATGACGATTAAGTCGTATATTACTGTTATTACTGTAGCTGTGGTTGTACTATTGATATATATAATTTATAGTGTATATCAGTTGTTAGGATAAGATTATGGAATTTGCAAGTAAAGAATACTTCATATTATTGATATTGCTTATACCGTATATATTATGGTATTTTCTTTATCGAAAGAAAAGTGAGCCCACGATGCAGATGAGTGACACTTTTCCATATCGCTATGCACCAAAAAGTTGGCGCATGCGAATCATTAATCTGCCTATGGTGTTGCGCTGCATTGCTTTTACGCTTGTTGTAATAGTCATGGCGCGTCCACAGACTCATAACTCATGGGACAACAAGCAAGTTGATGGCATAGATATAATGATGGCTATGGATGTTTCAACATCAATGCTTGCTGAGGACTTAAAACCAAATCGACTTGAAGCAGCTAAAAATGTTGCCGCTGAGTTTATTGCTGATCGCCCAAACGATAATATCGGACTGACGATCTTTGCAGGTGAAGCATTTACGCAATGTCCTATGACTGCTGATCATGCGTCGCTTATTAATTTGTTGCAAAGTGTTAGGACTGATATTGCTGCTCGTGGTCTTATCTCTGATGGTACGGCTGTAGGTATGGGATTGGCTAATGCCGTAAGTAGACTCAAAAATTCAAAATCAAAGAGCAAGGTCGTAATTTTACTTACCGATGGTAGTAATAACATGGGTGATATATCTCCTATGACAAGTGCTCAGATTGCTCGTAGTCTTGGTATCAGAGTTTATACCATTGGTTTAGGAACAAACAAGGTTGCTCCTTATCCAATGCCTGTTGCAGGTGGTGTTCAATATGTTAACATTCCTGTAGAAATAGACACAAAGACATTGAGTGATATTGCTGCTGTAACAGAAGGTAACTTTTATAGAGCAACGAATAATAGGGAATTAAAGCAAATATATAAGGATATTGACAAGTTGGAAAAGACTAAGATGGATGTTAAAACATATTCAAAGCGCTATGAGGCTTACCAGCCTTTTGCCATAGCAGCCTTGATCGTCTTGCTTTTTGAATTATTATTGCGCACAACAGTATTGCGTCGTATTCCATAAATATATGTAACTATGTTAAGATTTCAAGATTCAATATATCTGTGGTTGCTACTCATATTGCCTGTACTGGCAATGGTGAGATTTGTAGTTTGGCGACAGCGTCGCAACAAACTACGTAAGTTTGGCGACCCTGAATTGCTCAAGCAACTAATGCCGGATGTTTCAAAATATCGTCCAACAGTTAAGTTTTGGCTGATGATGTCGGCAATAGCGATTCTTATTCTAATAATAGCTCGTCCTCAAATGGGAACTAAAGTATCTCATGAGAAGCGAAATGGCATTGAGGCTATAATTGCTCTTGATATAAGTAATTCGATGATGGCAGAAGATGTAGTACCATCAAGATTGGCTAAGAGTAAACTACTGGTAGAGAATATGGTAGACCACTTTACTAATGATAAAGTTGGACTTGTAGTCTTTGCTGGAGATGCTTTTGTCCAGTTGCCTATTACTAGTGATTATGTTTCGGCTAAGATGTTCTTGCAGAATGTGGAACCTTCACTTATTGCAACACAAGGAACTGATATTGCCAAAGCTATTACATTATCTGAAAATAGTTTCACCCAACAGGATAAGGTTGGTAAAGCTATTATTGTAATCACTGATGGTGAAGACCATGAAGGTGGTGCATTAGAAGCAGCTAAAGATGCTCGTAAAAAAGGTATAAATGTATTTATACTTGGAATCGGAGATCCTAAAGGTGCACCTATTCCTGATGGAAAAGGAGGATATATGAAAGACAACACTGGACAGACAGTCATGTCTGCTTTAAATGAGCAAATGTGTCAACAGGTTGCTGAAGCAGGAAGTGGTACATATATTCATGTAGACAATACGAACGATGCTCAACAAAAGCTTAATGATGAATTAACTAAGTTGCAGAGCGGAGAAACTAATAGCGTAATCTTTAGTGAATATAATGAACAGTTCCAGGCATTTGGACTGATACTTATATTCTTGCTTATTTTTGAAATCTGTGTGTTGGAATCTAGAAATCCAATGATGAAGAATGTCAGATTGTTTAAAAAGAAAAAATGATGAGAGGTCTTAAATATATATTTATTCTTATAGCTATATTTGCTTCTTCTGCAGCATTTGCGCAGACAGACAGACAATATATCAGAAATGGCAACAAACTATTTCATCAGCAGAATTATGCAAAAGCTGAAGTGGAGTATAGAAAGGCTATTTCTAAGAATCCTAATAATTCTCAAGCTATATATAATCTTGGCAATGCTTTATTAATGCAGCAAAAGGATTCGGCCGCTACATCTTTATTTCAAAAGTCTGGGAAAATAGAAAAGAGTAAGATAAGAAAGGCCATGAGTTATCACAACATTGGTGTGATTTGTCAAAAACATCAGATGTATGGTGAGGCTATCAATGCTTATAAGGAGGCTTTGAGAAATAATCCAAATGATAATGAGACAAGATATAATCTTGCTTTGTGCAAAAAGCTGTTGAAAAATCAACCAAAGGATAAGAACAAGCAGAATAATAAGCAGAAGGACAAGAATAATAAAGACAAAAACAAGAAAGATAAAAATAAAGATAAACAAAATAACAAGAATAAAGACCAAGATAAGCAAGATAAAAAACAACAGCAGCCGAAAGACAGAATGAGTAAAGATAATGCAGAACAGTTGCTCAATGCTGCAATGCAGGAAGAAAAAGCTACTCAGCAACGTATTAGCAAAGCAATGCAGCAAGCTGGAAGTAGAAAATTGCAGAAAAATTGGTAAAATGATTATTTTATATAAACTTATATGTATAGATATATTCGTTATATAGTATTAATATTGGCTATAACTCTTTGTGGTACAGAGCTTTCTCTTGCACAAAGTATTTCAGTACAGGCACCATCTAAAGTGCCTGCTGGTGATAATTTTCGACTTTCTTATACAGTAAACACACAAGACGTAGAGGATTTTCGTGCTGGTAACATACCTTCTGGTATAGAAGTTATTGCCGGACCTTATACATCTCAACAGTCTAGTTATCAGATGGTAAATGGACATACAAGTTCATCGTCATCAATAACGTTTACTTATACATTATATGCTGTTAAGCATGGTACATATAAAATTCCTGGGGCTCATGTCTTTGTTAATGGAAGAAAAATAACCTCACGTCCTGTTACGATAACAGTTGTTGGAAATGCAAGTAGCGGAAGAGGTGCGCAGAGTCCTAACAATTATGATAACGATGCTGGGCCTGCTATGAAAGCTTCTGGCTCAAGAATCTCTGGTAATGATTTATTTATTCGTGTCAGTGCTAACAAGAGTCGTGTTCATGAACAGGAGCCTGTTTTGCTTACTTATAAGGTTTATACATTAGTTGAGTTGACTCAGTTGGAAGGAAAAATGCCAGATTTGACAGGTTTCCATACTCAAGAAGTCCAGTTACCTCAACAAAAGAGTTTTCATGTAGAGCGAATTAACGGTAAAGCTTATAGATGTGTTACATGGAGCCAGTATGTGATGTATCCACAAATGACAGGTAAACTAACTATCCCTAGTATAACTTTCAAAGGAATCGTTGTACAGCAAAATAGAAATGTTGATCCTTTTGAGGCTTTCTTTAATGGTGGTTCTGGTTATGTAGAAGTTAAGAGAGATATCAAAGCGCCTAGTCTTAGTATCATGGTTACTCCTCTGCCTAAGCGTCCTGTAGGATTTTCTGGAGGTGTTGGTAAGTTTAATATTTCTGCACAGCTCAATAAAACAAGCATAAAAGCAGGCGAACCACTTCAACTAAGAGTTGTTGTCAGTGGTATGGGTAACTTAAAACTGATTAAGCAACCTGTTGTGAACTTTCCTGATGACTTTGAAAAGTATGACGCCAAAGTTACTGATAAGACAAAACTTACGGCGAATGGTCTAGAAGGTAGTATGGTTTATAATTTCTTAGCTGTACCACAAAATCAAGGTCATTATAAAATTCCAGCTACAGAATTTACTTATTATGATACTAGCACCAATAGCTATAAGACAATAAAAACAAAGTCTTTTGATATAAATGTAGGGAAGGGTGACGGTAAGTCTGGCAGTGTTTCTGATTATGCTGAAAAGGACAATGATATTCATTCGATCATGGAAGGAAATACAAAGGTTCATAATATCAATGAATTCTTCTTCGGTTCTGTAGAATATTGTGTAGTTCTATTCCTACCTTTGATTATTTTTGTTGTATTGCTTATTTTATTTAGAAAGCGTGCAATGGATATGGCTGACGTTGTAAAGACTCGTGGAAAGATGGCCAATAAGGTTGCTACAAAGAGACTTCGCAAGGCAAACAAACTGATGTTGGCATCAAAAGCAAATGAATTTTATGATGAGGTGTTACGTGCTTTATGGGGATATGTAGGGGATAAGCTAAACATTCCTGTTGAAAAATTGTCTCGTGATAATATCTCTGACAATCTTAAAGATAGTGATGTTGATGATAATACTATAGATAAATTTATCAATGCTATTGATGAATGTGAATTTGAAAGATATGCTCCGGGTGATGTTGCTGGTAATATGAATCGTACTTTTGAATCGGCGATGTCTGCTATCATGGAGATTGAAAATGTCTTTAAAGGTAGATCGAAAACAAAACATTAATGTGAATTGAAAATGAGAAGACATATTTTACATATCATATTTTGCTTAGTTGCTTTTCTTGCTTTTAGCATGACTGTAGATGCAATGACAAAAGATATTGCCGATGCAGAATATAAAAAAGCTAATTATCAGCAAGCCATAAAGGATTATGAAGAGTTGTTGAAGGATGGTGTAAGTTCTGAACTCTATTATAATTTGGGAAATTCGTATTATAGAATTAATAATATAACTAGAGCATTGCTTAATTATGAGCGTGCTTCAATGTTAGATCCAGGAAACAAGGATATAAGATTTAATCTGCAGTTTGTAAGAAATAAAACAATAGACAAGTCTGCAGACGATGATGAGATGTTTTTTGTTACATGGTACAAGACGATTGTTAATTTTACAAGTGTTGACGGGTGGGCTAAAACAAGTGTCGTTTCAATCGTATTTGCTTTACTATTGTTATTGATTTATCTGTTTTGTGAGAATGTGAATCTAAGAAAAATTGGTTTCTTTGGATCGCTTGCTTTTATCGCTTGCTTTATATTCAGTATATTGTTTGCTTATCAGCAGAAGTATTATTTTGAAAATCGTTGTGGAGCTATTGTTACATCACCGGTTGTAAATGTGAAAAAGACACCGTCGACAGCTACAGCTGATGAATTTATCATTCATGAAGGTACAAAAGTCTATATCACAGATCGTGGTATGAAAGGTTGGATTGGTGTTCGACTTCCTGATGGACGTGAGGGATGGATTCTCAAAGATAAGGTTGAGGAAATATAGTATATTAACGCATATATAAATTATAAGTTTTGGATGCTATTAGCATTATAGAATTAGATCGTGAATTGTTGTCATTCTTTAATCAAAATGACAATCTTTTGATGGATGGAGTCATAAAAACGCTCACATCTGGAATTACATGGATTCCACTGTATTTGTCATTGTTTTATATGGTCGTAAAGAATAATGAAACGATGGGACAAATATTTTTTATTGTCGGTGGTGTGCTATTGAGTATCATGCTTTCTGGTGGTGTAGATGATTTAATAATCAAACCACTAGTGGCGCGTCCGAGACCATTAAATGATTTAGCTACTAAATATGTTGTAGATACCGTATATGGGGTGAGTAGTAATCAATTTAGTTTCTTCTCGGCTCATGCTGCAAATACATTCGCACTAGCTACCTTCATGGCTTTATTAGTGAGAAGTGGAATTCTAAACTTTGGCTTATTTGTATGGGCTGCGATTAATGCTTATACCAGATTATATTTAGGAATGCATTATCCTTCAGATATTCTCGTTGGAACTTTGTGGGGGATGATATCTGGCGCTATAGCATATTTTGTCTATTCGTATTTGTATTATAAACGCAATCCACACATAAACTACATATCTTCTCAATACACTTCCACTGGTTATAGTTTTATTGATGTAGATATCGTGATAACAATACTTTCACTTACTGTATTATATGCTTTGGTAACAGCAACAGTAAATGTATTTTAGAAACAACAATATCGAGAAAATAATTAAAAGATGGATACAAAACATATAAAGATTAGTGATTTTAACTACGAGTTGCCTGATAGCAGAATAGCAAAATTCCCATTAGAAGAGCGTGATCATAGCAAGCTTCTAATTTACAATCATGGCAAACTAAGTGACGATATATTTTATAATCTACCAGAATATCTTCCAAAAAATGCGTTGATGGTATTCAATAACACTAAAGTTATTCAGGCTCGTATGCATTTCAGAAAAGATACGGGAGCATTGATAGAAGTCTTTTTGATGGAACCCGCAGAGCCTGTAGATTATGAATTAATGTTCCAGACAACAGGACATTGCTCATGGCTTTGTATGATTGGTAATCTGAAAAAATGGAAAGATGGTTCGTTAAAGCGTGACTTTGAAATTAAAAATCATAAACTCACTTTGACAGCAACTTTAAACCGAGATGAAAGTGAGCATAGCGCAACAGGAACAAACTATTGGGTGGATTTTGATTGGGACAATGATAATATAAACTTTGCTGATATTTTGGAAACTGTTGGTGAATTACCAATCCCTCCATATCTTAATAGAGAGACACAGGAAAGTGACAAAACAACTTATCAGACTGTTTATAGCAAGATAAAGGGTAGTGTTGCTGCTCCAACAGCAGGATTACACTTCACTGACAGAGTTCTTCAGGCTCTTGATAAACATGGAATAGATCGTGAAGAAGTTACTTTGCATGTTGGTGCGGGAACTTTTAAACCTGTGAAGAGTGAAGAGATTGACGGACACGAAATGCATACAGAGTATATTGTCGTACACCGTCATAGTCTTTTGAAGTTGGTAAAACATGAATGTAATGCAATAGCAGTTGGCACAACAAGTGTGAGAACATTGGAGAGTTTGTATTATATAGGTGTGAAGTTAGCTACAAATCCTGATGCAACTGAGGATGAATTACATGTTAATCAATGGGAACCATATGATAATAGCCAAGACGGAAAAATTGCTGAGGGCATTTCACCTGTTCAAGCTATACAAAATATAATTGATTGGCTGGATAGATGTGGAGTAGAAGCATTACATAGCAGCACTCAGATTATAATAGCTCCAGGCTATGAATATAAAATCGTTAAGATGCTAGTCACTAATTTCCATCAGCCACAAAGTACATTGTTACTTTTAGTTAGTGCTTTTGTTAAAGGTGATTGGAAGAGTATATATGATTATGCTCTTGGACACGATTTCCGCTTCCTTAGTTATGGTGATAGTTCTTTATTAATTCCATAAATATACTTGAATATGAATATTGGAGATAAAGTCAGATTTCTTAGTGAAACAGGCGGCGGAAAGGTCGCTGGTTTCCAAGGTAAGAATATCGTGCTCGTTGAAGACGAGGATGGTTTTCAAATTCCGTTTCCTATAAATGATGTAGTAGCTGTTGGTGGTGAGGATAACTATACAACATCTAAACTTGTTAGTTCTAAAATGGATGCTGCGTCAAAACAGAAAGGAATAGAACGCGATGGACGAAGCATAAAGACATTGTTGAAAGATGGACAGGAGGATATTGATACATCTCTTAATGATGATGATAAATACGATACTGTAGATGATGAAAAAGAAATCTCTTTCCGTGCTCCTGTAGAAGAACGTAAAGGGGGTAACATGCTCAGTGCGTATATAGCTTTTGTTCCAATGGATATTAATAATGTTACTTCTACTCGTTTTGAGGCATATTTCGTCAACGACAGTAATTATTATATTCAGTTTTCTTATATGACAGCTGAAGGCAATAGCTGGAATCTTAAATATCATGGAGAGGTAGAGCCAAATACCAAATTATATATTGAGGAATTTGGTCGAGAGATTCTTAATGATATGGATCATATTGCTGTACAGTTTATATCATACAAGCGTGAGAAAGGTTTTATTTTGAAGCCATGTGTTGATGTACAGATAAGAATTGATCCTGTTAAATTTTACAAGCTTCATACTTTCCAAGATACACAATTCTTTGAGACTCCGGCCTTACTATACAATCTGATTGTTGATGATGTTCCTGCAAGACCTTTTGTTGTGGACCCTAAGGCATTAAAAAGAGAAATGTTTGCAGGTTCTGATACAGATAAAAAAGTATCACAAGAACATATCGGCAATTATATGCGCAGATATGAAGATGGTAAAAACGGAAATGCTTTTAAGATAAAGCATCGTGGAGATGATGATATTGTCGTCATAGATCTTCATGCTGATGAATTGCTTGATACCACTGCTGGTATGACAACATCAGATATATTGAATTATCAGATGAAGAAGTTTCGTGATACCTTAACAGAATACGCAAGCAAGAAGGGCCAGAAGATCGTGTTTATTCACGGTAAGGGTGAAGGTGTTTTGAGAACCTCCATAATTAATGATTTGCATTATAGATATAAAAAGTATTCATATCAGGACGCTTCTTTCCAAGAATATGGATATGGTGCTACTCAGGTTACAATACGATAAGACATTAAGTAGAATATAATTTGTAGTAATAATGAATTACGGATTTATTAAAGTCGCAAGTGCCATACCGTCAGTAAAAGTCGGAGACGTAAAATACAACACGGCACAGATTGAGAATCTTATTGCTCAAGCTGAGGGACAGGGAGTAGAAGTAATCGTGTTCCCTGAACTTTCTGTTACAGGATATTCTTGTCAGGATTTATTCCGTCAGGATATTCTTTTGGATTCTGCCGAGACAGCAGTTATGGTCTTGCTGGATTTTACTAGAAAACTTAATATCATTACTATTGTTGGTGTACCTATTGTTGCCGGTGATATATTATTGAATTGCGCGGTAGTTATTCAGCAAGGTGAAATATTGGGCATCGTTCCAAAGACATATCTTCCAAACTATAATGAATTTTATGAGCGACGTTGGTTTGCCTCATCTTCTGATTTATGCCATGATGAAATTCGTTTTGCTGGTCATAAGTTGTTGATGCCATTAAAATCTACCATCTTTACAACGTCACAAGGTGTCAGATTTGGTGTTGAAATATGTGAGGATGTTTGGGCTCCGATACCACCAAGTAATAATCTTACTTTGGCTGGTGCTGATATAATTTTCAACATGTCTGCATCTGATGAACTCATTGGAAAGCATGACTATCTTAAAACCCTATTGTCTCAGCAGAGTGCACGCACGATGTGTGGCTATGTTTATAGCAGTTGTGGATTTGGTGAGAGTACTCAGGATGTTGTATATGGTGGTAATGCCATTATATATGAAAATGGAAAGCTGCTTGCCGAAGGTGATCGATTCTCTTTGTCGGACCAAATTGTGACAACACAAATTGATGTTGATAGATTACGTGCTGAAAGAAGAAATAATACAACCTTTGTTACAGCACAACACCATGCTATGTCTGCTGAACATGTTGTAGACTGTCATGGTATTGATGTTAAATATGATTTTAAATTAGAGCGTGAAGTAGATCCTCATCCATTTATTCCTCATACTAACGATATGAAAAAGTCATGTGAGGAAATTTTCAATATTCAGGTTATGGGATTGGCTAAACGTATTGTTCACACCAATTCTAAGACTGTTGTTATTGGCATCAGTGGTGGACTCGACTCTACGTTGGCTCTACTTGTCTGTGTTAGAACATTTGATAAATTAAAACTTGACAGACATGGTATTGTTGGCGTCACAATGCCAGGATTTGGAACCACCGACCGAACTTATAATAATGCTATTAGCCTGATGAAGCGACTTGGAATAACCATTCGTGAGGTTGGCATAGCAAAAAGCGTGACACAACATTTTGAAGATATTGGTCACGATATTAGTGTTCATGATGTAACCTATGAAAATGGACAGGCACGTGAGCGTACCCAAATTCTTATGGATTTGAGTAATCAGTTGGGTGGTATGGTTATCGGAACTGGAGATCTATCAGAGTTAGCTCTTGGATGGGCTACATACAATGGTGATCATATGAGTATGTATGGAGTAAATTCAAGTATTCCAAAGACATTGATAAAATATCTTGTTAGATATGTTGCCGACACAATGGAAGGAACAACTTCGGCAATTTTGAATGATATTATAGATACTCCTATCAGTCCCGAACTTATTCCGGCTGATGCGGATGGAAATATCAAGCAGAAGACTGAAGACCTTGTCGGACCTTATGAACTACATGATTTTTATCTGTATTATTTCTTGCGTTTTGGTTTCCGACCACGCAAAATTTTCATGCTTGCACAAAGTGCTTTCGATGGTACTTATAATGATGAGGTTATCAAGAAATGGCTCACAACTTTCTGTAGAAGATTTTTCGCTCAGCAGTTTAAGCGTAGTTGTCTGCCTGATGGACCAAAAGTTGGTAGTGTAAGTCTTAGTCCTCGTGGTGACTGGCGAATGCCAAGTGATGCCGCAAGTGCACTTTGGTTAAAAGAATGTGAAGAACTTTAATATAAAAAATAAGGGCATCCGATAATTTTATCGAATGCCTTTATTTTTTTGTGTCAGCTATTATTGTGACAGCTAACTCATATTAGAATTTGAAATCAACCTGTGCGTCTAAAATGTTGTAATCAGATTTTGCGCGATCGTTAACTCTTGCATATTCTAAATCTATCTGAAGATTTTTGTTAATCATATAGTTCACACCAGCTTCATATTGAGTGTTAGAAGTAGCCCATGTTGCACTAGGACGATACATGTCATAACGAACCTTCGCATATAGCTTCTTGCTAACTACTGGGGCTATTACCATTCCATAGAAACCGTCAGCTTTGTCGCCAATCGTTGTGTTCAAATCGCATTTTGAATAGTCTTCACTGCTATTAAGAACACTCTTGAATGCTTTACCTGTAGAATGAACATATTCAGAACGGAATGTCCAATCGTTGGTAATATATTCACCGCTGAGTGCATATCTGTATTTTGGTAATGAGCGAACGCCTGTTTGTGTTTCACCATTTTCATCTTTCCATGAACCTTTTCTTGCTACAGATCCTTCCCAGCCAAATGCACCAATTCTCATACCTTTTACTGGCATTACCCATATACCTCCGATAATGTCTTTGCGTTGGTCTACATCCTTAGTATTGATTCCTTGTCCGTTGAATACACCAATCTGGTAATGAAGAAGATTTCTGCCTTCACCGTTTTTAAGGAAATCGCCTTGAATCTGTAAACCAATGTCACGGCCATTGCTAGCCTGTTCACCATTACGGTCATTAAATCCTGAAAGTTTTGTAATAGCTTGGCTATAACTCATAAAGCCCTCTTCAATAGGTGCTAGCGGATTCTCAAATGTGAATGGGCGCTTAAACTGTCCTATTTTCACTCTAAAGAAATCATACTTCTGCCATTCTGTAAACAAGTCAACGATGCGAGGACTGTTGCCTAGAGTAGAGGTGTTGCCGTTGAACTGGATTTGAGCTTTCCAATAAAAATCGTTTTGGAATTTTCCGTCAAGAATTAAACGCAACATTCTTATATTGAATGTGTTGCTTTCTTCGTTTTTTTGCCCATTATATGTATATTGGGCCATACCAAAACCGCTTAGTTTGATATTGTTAAACAATGGTTTAGACTCTTGAGCATTGCCGTACATTGCAGCTAGTGCCATAGTCGTGATTAATAGAAATTTTTTCATTTTAAATTTTTACTCTTCTTATAAATAATTCTCTATTTTTTCTCCAGTAGCACTACATTCTCTACATGTGGTGTATGGGGGAACATGTCAACGGGTTGCACTTTGGCTACTTTATATTTAGCATCCATCAAAGCTAAATCTCGTGCCTGTGTTGCAGGATTACAACTTACATAAACAATTCTTTCAGGATAAGCATTCAGTATTACATCCACAACGTCTTGGTGCATACCTGCACGTGGTGGGTCAGTAATGATAACATCTGGATGTCCGTGTTCTGCAATGAAATCGTCTGTAAGAATGTCTTTCATATCACCAGCATAGAATAGGGTATTGCTGATATTGTTGATTTCGCTGTTTACTTTTGCATCTTCAATTGCTTCTGGTACGTATTCTATACCAATAACTTTCTTCGCCTTGTGAGCTACAAAGTTTGCTATAGTTCCAGTTCCTGTATATAGGTCATATACAAGTTCATTGCCTGATAGATTGGCAAATTCTCTTGCTATACTATATAAGTGGTAAGCTTGATCAGTATTTGTTTGATAGAAACTCTTTGGACCAACCTTGAATTTTAGGTCTTCCATCGTTTCGTAAATAAAGTCTGTTCCCTTGAAAGTAGTAAGTTCTAAGTCTCCAAATGTATCATTTCCCTTTTGGTTATCAACATAGATTAAACTTGTTATTTCAGGGAATTTATCTGCTACGTATTCAAGTAATGCTTTAGCTCTTTCTTCATCTCCTTCAACATCATAATGGAACTGAATCAACACCATAAATTCACCCGTATTAGAGTTTCTCATCATTATGTCGCGTAGCAATCCATGCTGTGCTCTGATGTCATAGAAAGTCATGCCAGTTTCTTTGGCATATTTCTGTATTTCGTTACGAACAGTGTTGTGGAAATCATCCATTAGCCAGCATTTCTCAATAGGATATATTTTATCAAAAGCACCCGTGATATGAAAACCGATAGCACTTTCATTAAGATTACCTTCTTTTCCTTCTTCGCGAGGTGGCATCGCATTTATTTCTTCTTGAGTATACCAACGCTTGTTAGCACAACCGAATTCTAGTTTGTTGCGATATTCGCTTGTCTTAACGCTTCCAAGAATTGGATTTATTTCTGGTAGTTCAATTTTGCCAATGCGTGTAAGTTGATCGAAAACCTGTTGTTGTTTTGCTTTCAATTGTTCTGTATATGGTAGGTTTTGCCATTTACATCCACCACATACTCCAAAGTGAGAACACATTGGTTTTTCGCGCACATCACTATATTGAATGAAGTTGATGACACGTCCCTCCATAAAGCTGTGTTTCTTTTTTGTAATTTGTATGTCTACAATATCACCAGGAACACAAAATGGTACAAAAACAACTTTGTCATCATAGTGAAGAAGGCATTTGCCCTCTGCTGCTATAGCTTCAATTTCTACATTCTCCAATATAGGATATGGCTTATGTTTTCTTGTCATATATTTTTTATTATTTCCGTGCAAATTTACTAAAATTATCCCAAACTACATTGTTCGCTATGTAATTAAATTATTCTGTGTTCGTTAACATGCGAAAATGTAAGGTCTAGTTTGCAAAAAAGCATATAAAAGTTTTGGCTTTCAATATATTTACATTATATTTGCATTATAAATTTGGAATTTTAACGTATAAAAACATTTAGAACACCTAATCAACTATGAGTGAAAAAAGAATTTATACCTTCGGAAATGGTAAGGCAGAAGGTAAGGCGGACATGAAGAATCTGCTTGGTGGAAAAGGAGCTAATTTAGCCGAAATGAATCTTATCGGAGTTCCTGTTCCTCCTGGCTTTACAATAACTACTGATGTTTGTAATGAATACTTTGAAAAAGGAAAACAAGAGGTTGTCACAATTCTTAAAGAAGATGTGATAAAATCTGTAAAGCATATTGAAACTTTAATGAATTCAACGTTTGGCGATGTTGAGAATCCTCTTTTGGTGAGTGTACGTTCTGGTGCACGCGCAAGTATGCCAGGTATGATGGATACGATTCTTAATTTAGGCTTAAATGATGAAGTTGTTGAAGGTTTGGCGCGTAAAACAGGTAACGAGTGTTTTGCTTATGATAGTTATCGTCGTTTTGTTCAGATGTATGGCGATGTTGTTATGGGTATGAAACCTGTAAATAAAGAAGACATTGATCCATTTGAAGCTATTATTATTAAGGTTAAGAAACAGCGTGGAATAACTCTTGACAACGAAATGAACGTTGATGAATTAAAACAACTTGTTGAAGAGTTCAAGGCCGCTATCAAAGAACAAACTGGATCAGATTTCCCAACAAATCCGATGGATCAGCTTTGGGGTGCTATCTGCGCTGTATTTGATTCATGGATGAATGAACGTGCTATCCTTTATCGTAAGATGGAAGGCATTCCTGCTGAGTGGGGCACTGCTGTTAGTGTCATGGCAATGGTATTCGGTAATATGGGCGCTAGTAGTGCTACTGGTGTTTGTTTTAGTCGTGACGCTGCTACAGGTGAAAACCGCTTCAATGGTGAATATCTTGTAAATGCACAGGGCGAAGATGTTGTAGCTGGTATCCGTACGCCACAACAGATTACAAAGGAAGGTTCTTTGCGTTGGGCAAAACAGCAATGCGTTGATGAGAACATTCGCGCAACAAAATATCCTTCTATGGAAGAGGCTATGCCTGAGATATATGCACAGTTGAATGATATTCAAGATAAGCTTGAAAAGCATTATCATGATATGCAGGATATGGAATTTACGGTTCAAGAAGGCCATCTTTGGTTTCTTCAGACACGTAATGGTAAGCGTACAGGAACAGCAATGGTAAAGATTGCTATGGATTTGCTTCGCGAGGGTGAGATCGACGAGAAGACAGCCCTTGAACGTTGTGAACCTAACAAACTTGATGAACTTCTTCATCCTGTTTTCGATAAAGAGGCTTTGGTAAGTGCAAAGGTTCTTACTCGTGGCCTTCCTGCAAGTCCTGGTGCTGCATGTGGACAAGTCGTATTCTTTGCTGATGATGCTGCAAAATGGCATGATGATGGTCATCAAGTCATCATGGTTCGTATTGAGACAAGTCCAGAAGATCTTGCTGGTATGAATGCTGCTGAAGGTATTCTTACTGCTCGTGGAGGAATGACAAGCCATGCTGCTGTTGTAGCACGTGGTATGGGAAAGTGCTGTGTCAGTGGTGCCGGAGCTATTAATGTAAACTATAAGAATAGAACTGTTGATATTGACGGTGTTATTATTCGTGAAGGTGACTATATATCTCTAAATGGATCTACAGGTGAAGTTTATCTTGGTCAAATCAAAACTAAGCCTGCTGAAGTTACAGGCGATTTTGCCAAATTGATGGATCTTTGTAAGAAATATACAAAACTTGTTGTTCGCACAAACGCTGATACTCCTCATGACGCAGAAGTTGCTCGTAGCTTTGGTGCAGTAGGTATTGGTCTTTGCCGTACTGAACACATGTTCTTTGAGAATGAAAAGATTAAAGCAATGCGCGAGATGATTCTTTCTGACACGAAAGAAGGTCGAGTACAAGCTTTAGAGAAACTTTTACCTTATCAGAAACAGGATTTCTATGGCATTCTCAAAGCAATGGACGGTTGCCCTGTTAATATCAGATTACTTGATCCTCCATTGCACGAGTTTGTACCTCATGATATTGAAGGTCAGAAGATTATGGCTAAGGAGATGGGTATTTCTGTAGAAGAGATACAGCATCGAGTAAATTCTTTGAGTGAGCATAATCCTATGTTGGGTCATCGTGGTTGTAGACTTGGTAATACTTATCCAGAGATTACAGCGATGCAAACTCGTGCTATCATTGGTGCAGCTATTGACTTAAAGAAAGATGGTTACAATCCTCAGCCAGAGATTATGGTTCCACTGATTGGTATCGTTAATGAGTTTGATGCTCAAGAAGAAGTTATTCGTTCTACAGCCAAAGAAATCTTTGAAAGAGAAGGTATTGAAATACCATTTAAAGTGGGTACTATGATTGAAATTCCTCGTGCTGCGCTTACTGCTGATACAATTGCTCAGCGAGCAGAATATTTCAGTTTTGGAACTAATGACCTTACCCAAATGACATTTGGTTATAGTCGTGATGATATTGCTAGTTTCTTGCCAGTATATCTTGATAAGAAAATCTTAAGTGTTGATCCTTTCCAAGTTTTAGATCAGACAGGTGTTGGTCAGCTTGTTGAAATGGCTGTAAACAAAGGTCGTGCTACACGTCCTGATTTGAAGTGCGGAATATGCGGCGAGCATGGTGGTGAACCAAGTTCTGTTAAGTTCTGCCATAGAGTAGGGCTAAACTATGTTAGCTGTTCTCCTTTCAGAGTACCAATTGCACGTCTTGCTGCGGCACAGGCTGCTATTGAAGACAATAAGTAATTTGTTGATATATAAAAACTTTAGGCAGAAGTCTCTTGATTTAGGGACTTCTGCCTATTTGTTAGGTTCTTTGTTATGGTTTTAGGAATATAACCTATAATGACTATAAATATGACAACTCATCTTACCTGATTGTTTGTCATTCAATCCAATATGGTTGTCACCTTTCCGAATTAGTTGTCTGTTTATGAATTTTTTTTCATTTCTCTAGCGTAAGAGACAAAATTCATTTCAATCTTATTATATACAAATAATCATGTTATTTTTTTCTACTCATAATCAAATAAGAGCACAGCGGTGCTGTTAATGTAGAAATTACGACCAGTGTCCATAGATTTCCATTTGTAAAATCATATTGATTTATCAACTGTGATATTCCTTTCCCAGATTTGATAATCATGATATAATCAAATAGATTTGTAAGAATAAACCACATTACTCCAAAAATGACATAGTCTAGCTTGTTGCAATTCTTGATTTTGGGTATTAATAAATAGGCTATAATAAAAATGCATACACTGAGGATTATTCCGCTTAGTGGCATAGCTATAATGCCTAATTCGGATAAAACGTATTCTCTAAATCCACCATTTAATATTGCTATTGGCAAAATAATGAGCCATGCAACAAAAGCTTTAAAGTATTTCATCTATTATTCAGTTGTTTATAATATCAAAAAAGGATTGTATAAATATCAATTACATTAAGAATATATACTATTACATAAAACGCTGTTGCTATTCTAAAATATTAGTATATAATGAAAGAAAAATAATCTCACATCATTTATCAAATTATTTAAATGATGTGAGAATAGTTTGGTTATTATATCAGTTCTACAGTCATGCTA
>JAGPJJ010000073.1 GCA_018054505.1 Prevotella sp. | reverse complement strand
AAAACAAAAAAGGAGTTACATTACTGTAACTCCTTATAATTTTGCGCTTCAAGATGGGCTTGAACCAACGACCCCCTGATTAACAGTCAGGTGCTCTAACCAACTGAGCTATTGAAGCATTGCGTTATCATTTCTGATTTGCGGTTGCAAAGGTAAGACGTTTTTTTTAAACCGCCAAACTTTTTTGAAAAAAAAATCACATTAAAGCTATTTTTTTGAAATTTATGACTAGTTGTGTTGGTTTTACATCTTTATATATTACTTTTGTTATCGATATGAGAAAGCTAATAATATATATTCTCGCTCTGTTGACTGTGCCAGCCGCAGCCCAGACAGGAAAAGACCATAATTTTGAAGTGGCTAAGAATCTAGAGGTGTTTAATTCCATCTACAAGAATCTTGACCTACTTTATGTAGATACACTGTCTGCTGACACTGTTGTTGGTAATGCCGTTGATGCAATGTTGGGATCCCTTGACCCTTACACGGAATATTTTCCGGATGCAAAAGTCAAGGATCTAAAAACCATGTTGACGGGTAAGTATGCCGGAGTTGGCTCGCTTATACGTTTTAGCCAAAAATATAATAACTCGTTTATTGACGAACCTTATGAAAATATGCCCGCAGCAGAAGCTGGGCTGAAAAAGGGTGATCTTATTCTTGCTGTAGACAACTTGTCTATGGTTGGTAAGAGTAGCCAATATGTGAGTGATAATTTGCGTGGTGATGCTGGGACCTCATTCATGATAAAGGTAAAACGTCTTTCAACAGGTAAGATTCTGAAAATGAAAATTACCCGACGTGCTATCAAAATGCCATCTGTGCCATATTACGGATTACAGGCTAATAATATTGGATATATAAATCTAAACCAGTTTACTGAAGATTGTTCAAAAGATTTTCGTCAAGCTTTCATCGAAATGAAAAAACAAGGAATGAAAAGCCTTGTAATTGATCTACGTGGAAACGGAGGAGGTCTTGAAAGTGAGGCTGTAAATATTGTGAATATGTTTGTCCCAAAAGATGTGCTTGTGGTTTCAAACCGTGGAAAGTTAAAACGCATGAATCATGATTACAAAACTACAGCTGAACCAATTGATACAGTGATGCCGATTGTAGTGCTTGTAAATGGCGGAACCGCTAGTGCAAGTGAAATTACCAGTGGCGCTCTGCAGGATTTTGATCGTGCAGTTGTGATGGGAGCGCGTACTTATGGAAAAGGACTTGTTCAGATGACCGTTGACTTGCCATATAATGGAAATTTGAAACTCACTACAAATAAATACTATATTCCAAGTGGTCGCTGTATACAGGCAATAAATTACAAGCACGCCCGTGGTGGTTATACAGAGCATGTGCCTGATTCTTTAACAAAAGTGTTCCGAACATTGCATGGACGTGAGGTTCGTGATGGGGGAGGAATAAAACCTGATGTGGAGATAAAACCAGATACAGCTTCGAATATACAGACTTATCTTACAAGCATTATTGACTCAACAGAGACAGTGCTTGATTATGTAGTTGATTATGTAGCAAAACATCCAACGATAGATTCTCCGGATAAATTTGAACTTTCGGATGCTGATTTTGAGGACTTTAAACAGCATGTCATAAAAAGTGGTTTCAAGTATGACGGCGTAAGTGAGAAAATCTTACAGGAATTAGTTAAATCAGCTAAGTTTGAAGGTTATTATAACGATGCTAAAAATGAATTCGCTGCAATTGAAAAGAAACTTAAACACAATATAGGAAAAGATTTGGATTATAACAAAGAAGATATAAAGGAAGCACTCGCAAGTGACATTATATCAGTGTATTACTATCAGCGTGGTAGTATGCAATATAGCCTTAAACATGATAAGCAGATGGCTGAGGCCATGAAACTATTGACCAAACCAACAGAATATAAGAAGATTCTATTGCCAAAGTGAGAAAATATTGCGAAATATTTGCATGCTAACGAAATTATTAGTAATTTTGCAGCATTCAGTGGAATGGGGGGCTCCGAGAGAGTTCCTCATTTTATTTTAATATAGCATATATGATTGACAAAAACGTCGTAAAAAAACTAGTAGACGAGTGGTTGGATGATAAGGAATATTTCCTTGTTGGTATTGAAATCAGCCAAGACGACAAGATTGTTGTTGAGATTGATCACGCTGATGGCGTTTGGATCGAGGATTGTGTTGAATTAAGCAAGTTTATAGAGGATCACCTCAGTAGAGATGAAGAAGATTATGAGCTTGAAGTAGGTTCGGCTGGTCTCGGACAACCATTTAAGGTTGCTCAACAGTATATCAACTTCATCGGTAAAGAAGTTGAAGTCCTTGATGCAGGTGGTAAAAAGTATCAAGGTGTTTTGAAAAGCGTTGATGGTGACAGCTTTGTAGTTACAATTAACGAAAAGGTTATGGTTGAAGGTAAAAAACGTCCTCAAAAGATGGATGTCGATCATACTTTTGATATGAATAATGTAAAATATACTAAATATTTAATAAGTTTCAAATAAGCTATGGCAGCAAAAAAGAATGATGAAGAGCAGATCAGTATGATCGATACTTTCCGCGAATTTAAGGATACAAAGAATATCGACCGTACAACTCTGGTAAGTGTGTTGGAGGAAAGTTTCCGTAACGTGCTTGCTAAAATCTTTGGTAGCGATGAGAATTTCGACGTTATCGTAAACCCAGATAAGGGTGACTTTGAAATTTATCGTAACCGCGTTGTAGTTGCAAACGGTGAGGTTGAGGACGAAAACAAGCAAATCGCACTTAAGGATGCACTTAAGATAGAACCTGATTACGAAGTTGGTGAGGATGTGTCAGAACCTGTAAACTTCGCTAAGTTTGGTCGTCGTGCTATATTGAACCTGCGCCAGACTCTTGCTTCAAAAATTCTTGAATTGGAGCATGACTCTTTGTATAATAAATACAAGGATAGAGTAGGACAGATTATTTCAGGTGAGGTATATCAGATTTGGAAGCGCGAAGTTCTTATCGTTGATGATGAGAACAATGAGTTGATTCTTCCTAAGACGGAACAAATTCCTGCTGATGTATATCATAAGGGTGAAACTGTTCGTGCGGTAATACTTCGCGTTGACAACGAGAACAATAATCCAAAGATTATTCTTTCTCGTACAAGCCCATTATTCCTAGAACGTCTTCTTGAGGCAGAAGTTCCTGAGATTGGTGATGGTCTTATCACTATTCGCAAGATTGCTCGTATGCCTGGTGAACGTGCCAAGATTGCTGTTGAGAGCTTTGATGAGCGTATTGACCCAGTTGGAGCTTGCGTCGGTGTAAAGGGTAGTCGTGTTCATGGTATCGTTCGTGAACTTTGTAATGAAAATCTTGATGTTGTGAACTATACATCAAATATCAAGTTGTTTATTCAACGTTCACTTAGTCCTGCACGTGTAAGCAGTATCAATGTTGATGAAGAAAATCATAAGGCAGAAGTTTTCTTGCAGCCAGAAGAAGTTAGTTTGGCCATTGGTCGTGGGGGACTTAATATTAAGCTTGCTTCTATGCTTACAGAATTTACAATTGATGTGTTCCGTGAAGTTCCTGAAGATGAGGCCGACGAGGATATCTACTTGGATGAATTCTCAGATGAAATTGATCAGTGGGTTATCGATGCAGTAAAGGCTGTTGGACTTGATACTGCAAAGGCAGTTCTTAATGCTCCAAGAGATATGCTTATTGAAAAGGCTGACCTTGAGGAAGAAACTGTGGATCATGTTCTTAAAGTGCTTCGTGCAGAGTTTGAACAATAATTAAAACAAAAAGGAAAGAAAGTATTTAATGAAAACGAGGAAATAAATATAATTAAGGTAACAGAATGAGTGGTTTTCCCTTTTTGCCGATTTCATTCATTACCTTCAAATAGATAAATATGAGCATCAGATTAAATAAAGCATTACGTGAATTAAACATAGGACTTCAAACGGCAGTTGAATTCCTAGAGAAGAAAAGTGAACTTGGAGAGGTAAAGTCTGACTTGAGCTACAAACTCTCAGAAGGGCAGTATAAGGCTCTTGTTGAGGCATTCAAACAGGATGCTGAAGTTCGTAGTGAGGCAGAAAAACTTTTTCAGAAGAAACCAAAGGATAAGAAGCGTGCGCCAGAGGCAAAGGAAAATCGTGCCGAAAATCTTCTTGAATCTTCTACTCAGCAGCGTTTTAAACCTGTTGGAAAGATAGATCTTGATAGTATAGGTAAGAAACCAGCGGCTCAGAAGTCTGTTGCTCCTGAAGTTAAGGCTGCTGCCGTCAGCCATGAGCCTAATAATAAACATATTAATAAACCGGTGGAAAAGCCTGTAGTGAAAGCTGCGGTTGAAACACCTAAACCAGTTGTAGCAAAGGTGGAAACTCCTAAGCCTGCTAAACCAGCAGAACAACCAAAGGTTGTTGCTCCTAAGCCTGTTGAGGCTCCAAAGGTCGTTGAGACTCCTAAAGTTGTTGAGGCTCCAAAACCTGCAGATAAAGCTGATGATGGTATCTTTACTTTGAAGAGTGAAAAGAAGATACTTAATGCGCCTAAGATGAATGTCGTTGGTAAGATTGACTTGGATTCATTGAATCAGAGTACGAGACCAAAGAAAAAATCAAAGGAAGAAAAGCGTAAAGAACGTGAAGAAAAGACTGCACAGCAGCACGGTGGTGGTGAAAGAAAAAAACGTGTGCGTATAAATAAGGCACGCGTGGATATTAATGCCGCTGTAAATCAGGGCGGTAATAATAACAACCGAAATAACAATAATAGAAACAAGAATAACCAAAACGGTGCTAACAACGCTAATAACAATAACGCTGCTAACAATAATAATAAAAAGAAAAATCGCAAGCGCAGTCAGAAGCCTTTAGAGGTTGATGATGATGCAGTAGCACGCCAGGTAAAGGAGACTCTTGCACGTTTGACAAGTAAGAGCCAGAACAAGAAGGGCGCTAAATACCGTAAGGAAAAGCGTGATGCTGTTCAGGTAAAACTCCAGAAGGTTGCTAATGCAGAGCAGAAAGATGCTAAGATTCTTAAACTTACCGAATTTGTAACTGTAAGTGAACTTGCCACTATGATGAATATTGGTGTCACTCAGGTTATTTCAACTCTTATGAGTGTCGGTATTATGGTTTCTATTAATCAGCGTCTTGATGCAGAGACTATTAACATGGTTGCTGATGAATTCGGCTTTAAGACTGAATATGTCAGTGCAGAGGTTCAAGAAGCTGTAAGCGAGGAAATTGATGATGAGAACGACTTGTGTTCTCGTGCTCCAATCGTTACAGTAATGGGACACGTAGACCATGGTAAAACATCTTTGCTTGACCATATCCGCAATACGAATGTGATTGCTGGTGAGGCTGGTGGTATCACTCAGCATATTGGTGCTTATGGTGTTACTCTGAAGAACGGACAGAAGGTTACATTCCTTGATACTCCGGGTCATGAGGCATTTACCGCTATGCGTGCTCGTGGTGCTCAGGTTACTGATATCGCAATCATTATCATCGCAGCTGATGACTCTGTGATGCCTACTACAAAAGAGGCTATTGCACATGCACAGGCTGCTGGTGTTCCAATGGTATTTGCTATAAATAAAATTGATAAGCCAGGAGCAAATCCTGATAAGATTCGTGAAGACTTGTCACAGATGAACTTACTTGTTGAAGAATGGGGTGGTAAATATCAGTGTCAGGAGATTAGTGCAAAGAAGGGTGTCGGCGTTGATGAACTTCTGGACAAGGTGCTTCTTGAGGCAGAAATGCTTGATTTGAAGGCTAATCCTAATCGTAAGGCTACTGGTACTATCATTGAATCTTCTCTAGATAAGGGACGTGGATATGTAAGTACTGTGCTTGTAAGCAATGGTACTCTTAAGATAGGTGATGTTGTTATCGCTGGAACAAGTTGGGGACGTATTAAAGCTATGTTCAATGAGCGTAATCAGCGTATTGAGGAAGCTGCACCTGCAGAGCCAGCTATTATCCTTGGTCTCAATGGTGCTCCTACAGCTGGTGACCAGTTCCATGTTTTAGAGTCAGAACAGGAAGTTCGAGAGATTGCAAATAAGCGTGAACAGTTGCAACGTGAACAGGGCTTACGTACTCAGAAGCGTCTTACACTTGGTGATATCTCACATCGTATTGCACGTGGAGAGTTCCATGAACTTAATATCATTGTTAAGGGTGATACCGACGGTTCAATTGAGGCTTTGAGTGATTCATTCATCAAACTTTCTACTGAGAAAGTGCTGGTTAATGTAATCAGCAAGGCTGTAGGCCAGATTAGTGAGAATGATGTAATGCTTGCCAGTGCTTCTGATGCAGTCATTGTTGGTTTCCAGGTTCGTCCTTCTTCTGAAGCTCGTAGACTTGCAGACCGTGAAGGTGTTGAAATCAATACCTACTCAATCATATATGATGCAATAGATGATATCAAGAGTGCTATGGTTGGTATGCTTGATAAGGTTAAGAAGGAAATCATAACCGGTCAGGTAGAAGTTAAGCAGGTATTCAAGGTTTCTAAGGTAGGAACAATTGCCGGTGGTCTTGTTACCGAGGGCAAGGTACATGCTAAGGATAAAGCTCGCCTCGTACGTGACGGTATCGTTATACGTACAGCGGACATTAATGCATTGAAGCGTTACAAGGATGATGTCAAGGATGTTCCAATGGGAATGGAGTGTGGTATCAGTCTTGTCAACTTTAATGATATTCTTGAAGGTGATATCATTGAGACATTCACCGAAATTGAAGTTGAACAGAAACTATAAGGGTTTCTATACTCTCTAATGTAAAGGAATACTAAATTCCTTTATGTATAATAAGTAGTGGCATCCTTATATTCTATTACAGGGATGTCACTATTGTAATTAGTAACAAATGTTACCAGTTTGTTTGTGGTACACTATTTGTATGTATCATATATTAAATAGGTATTTTTGGCAAATGGCAGAAAAAGGAAAAAATGAGTTTGTTAGTCAGGTAGCTGAAAAAAAATATGAATTTGGTTTCACTACTGACGTACAAACAGAAATCATAGAAAAGGGGCTTAACGAAGATGTTGTGCGCCTTATATCTCAGAAAAAAGGCGAGCCCGATTGGATGCTTGACTTTCGTCTGAAAGCTTATAATTATTGGAAGACTCTTACTCAGCCTACTTGGGCACATGTACATGTGCCTGAAATAGACTATCAGGCAATTTCTTATTATGCTGATCCTTTGGTGAAGAAACCAAAGAACAAAGAAATTGATCCAGAACTAGAAAAGACATTCGACAAATTGGGTATCCCTTTGGAAGAACGTCTTGCATTGAGTGGTACAGCCGTTGATGCAATTATGGATTCAGTTTCTGTAAAGACGACGTTTAAGGATAAATTGCGTGAGAAGGGTGTTATCTTCTGTAGTATCGGTGAGGCTGTAAAGGAACATCCTGATTTAGTAAAAGAATATCTTGGAAGTGTTGTTCCTTATCGCGACAACTTTTTTGCAGCTCTGAATAGTGCTGTATTTAGCGACGGTTCTTTTGTTTACATTCCAAAGGGTGTAAGATGTCCTATGGAATTAAGTAGTTATTTCCGTATCAATGCACGTAATACAGGACAGTTTGAGCGTACACTCATTATTGCAGAAGATGATGCTTATGTCAGCTACCTTGAAGGATGTACTGCTCCTATGCGTGATGAGAATCAGTTGCATGCAGCTATTGTCGAGATAATTGTAAAAAATAATGCTGAAGTAAAGTATTCCACAGTTCAAAATTGGTATCCTGGCGATGAGAATGGAAAAGGCGGCGTGTTGAATCTTGTTACAAAGCGAGGAGATTTACGCGGTGTTAATTCTAAACTTAGTTGGACTCAGGTCGAGACAGGATCAGCTATAACTTGGAAATACCCGTCATGTATTCTTCGTGGCGACAACTCTGTAGCTGAGTTTTATAGTGTTGCCGTAACAAATCATTATCAGGAAGCTGATACTGGTACGAAGATGATTCATATGGGTAAGAATACAAAGTCTACTATTATATCTAAAGGTATTTCTGCTGGTCATAGTCAGAATAGTTACCGTGGTTTAGTAAGAGCTACAAGTAATGCTGACAATGCAAGAAATTACAGCTCATGTGATTCCTTGTTATTAGGTAGTGACTGTGGTGCCCATACTTTCCCATACATGGATTCTCATAACGATTCTGCAGTATTTGAACATGAGGCAACGACTTCAAAAATTAGCGAAGATCAACTTTTCTATTGCAATCAGCGTGGCATTCCAACAGAGCAGGCCGTAGGTCTTATTGTGAATGGCTATGCCAAAGAAGTGCTCAATAAACTTCCTATGGAGTTCGCTGTTGAAGCTCAGAAACTGCTAAGTGTAAGTCTCGAGGGAACTGTGGGATAATTGTTTAATAAGGAATAAAAAAACAAGAGATATGTTAGAAGTAAAAAATCTGCATGCTACTATTGCAGGCAAAGAGATATTAAAAGGTATAGACCTTACTGTAAATGACGGTGAGATTCATGCTATCATGGGACCTAATGGTTCTGGAAAGTCAACTCTTAGTGCTGTACTTACAGGTAATCCTTTATATACTGTTACTGAGGGTGAAGCTATCTTCAATGGTAACGACCTCTTGAAGATGAAACCAGAAGACCGTGCTCGTTCAGGGTTGTTTCTTTCATTTCAATATCCTGTTGAAATTCCTGGAGTTTCAATGACAAATTTCATGCGTGCTGCTATCAATGCAAAGCGTGAGTATGAAGGAAAGGAACCTCTTAATGCCGGTGATTTCATGAAAATTATGCGTGAGAAACGCAAATTGGTAGAATTAGATTCAAAACTATCACATCGTTCAGTAAACGAAGGTTTTTCTGGCGGTGAGAAAAAGCGTAATGAAATATTTCAGATGGCAATGCTTGAACCAAAGTTAAGTATTCTTGACGAAACAGATTCAGGTCTTGACGTTGATGCGATGAGAATTGTTGCTGATGGTGTGAACAAAATGCACACAAGCGAAACTTCTGCTATTGTGATTACTCATTATGAAAGACTTCTGGATATGATCAAGCCTAGCGTTGTTCATGTTCTTTATAATGGTCGTATTGTTAAGACTGCTGGCCCTGAATTAGCTAAGGAGATTGAAAGTCGTGGATATGACTGGATTAAGGAAGAGGCTGACGCAAAGTTTGGTCAGGATTAATATATTTCTGACAAAGGAGTTATAGCTTTTTATTTGGATTTTTATTATGCAAGAAGATATTAACAAGAATAA
>JAGPJJ010000072.1 GCA_018054505.1 Prevotella sp. | reverse complement strand
CTGTCGCATTTGGCACTCTTCTAATATTTCCCCAATTGTCATCGCACAACATTATGGTAACATCATCCGGCACACGCATTCCCTTGTCGTAATAATCAAGGACCTCTTTATACAAAGCCCATACCTGTGGGGTATTCGAAGCTTTCTTTCCTGTCACGTCAGTGATAATTTTACGCTGATTTACTATTACCTGTTGCAAAAGTTTAGTATCTGCCTCTGCACTCATAGCTTCATCGCCATCACCGCGCATTCCTATTGTTACAACATCTTCTTTACCTTTTATTCTTTCAATACCCTCACGGAAGAATTTATCTAGAGTTGCTTGATTAGTTTTATAGTTCCATGCCCCATATTCTTTTCTGTGACGCGACCATTCTTCATGATTACGTCCCATAGGTTCATGATGTGATGTTCCTATAATAACTCCCATTTCATCGGCGGTCTTACTATTTTCAGCATCATCTGCATAAAATGCCCAGCTCCACATCGCAGGCCAAAGCATATTACCTTTGAGACGAAGTATCAACTCAAACACACGTGAATAGAATCTATGGTCACCATAGTTTGTACCATAAGTATTTTTTACCCATGAAGTGAGACAAGGAGCCTCGTCATTAAGAAAAAGTCCACGATAGCTGACGGAAGGAGTTCCGTCGCTATACGTGCCTTTATTTATATAAATATTATCATGATGTTCTACAGGAACATCAGCCCAGAAATACCAAGGAGATACTCCTATCTGGGAAGAAACTTCATAAATACCATATATTGCTCCACGCCTGTCGCTACCAGCTATTACAAGTTGGTTACCAACAACAGTGATGATATACGTTTCTCTCTTTCCTCGAAGTTGGCGAGCATCAATCTTACCTTCCTTTATGAATTTATCAATGATGGCAGAATGCCCTAATGTACCAACTACAACGTTAGCCTTAGCAGCATCTGTAAATACAGCCTTAGCGCCACAAACTTTGTTGATGTCTTCAGCCAAATTATTAAGAGCTATTCCAACTCCCTTCATCTCATTCTGACCAACATAAAGACTTACGCAGCCATTGTGATTGAGCATAACATCGCCCGAAGTGAAACTTACGAAACGGCTTGCCGCAAATATAGGCATAGCCAATAATGAGATAAATACTAAAGTGATATTTCTGAGCTTATTCATTTTAAGATATAATTATTTTTTGAAAAGATGTGGAACAAATTCCTTTAGGCAACGACGCCATGTGAGCCACTCGTGAAGTGTTCCAGGAGATACATAACTATCAACCTTTACGCCAGCATTGCGCAAATCCTGAATCAATTTATCTGTACCCATATTTTCTAAATTTCCGCATCCAAGGAAAAGATAATGCAATTTTGAATTTACTTCATCAGGACGAGAGAAAATACCATCGTAAGTCTTATTCATATCAAGTCCGAATATTGCACCACTAAATCCTCCAGCATAAGAGAACTTGTCTAGATTTGTAAACACTACGTCAAAAGTTTGGTGTCCACCCCATGATAGTCCTGCCATTGCGCGGTTATCACGATCAGTCTTTGTACGGAATGTCTTATCGATAGTTGGAATTAAATCATTCAATAATGCTTTATAGAAAGTAGCGCCATAAGAGCTACGTCCAGCTTCATTTGGCCCACCTTTGAAAGGAGCTTTAACATCACCGCTTTCCATAACTACAATCATAGGAACTGCTTCTCCACTCTGGATTAGATTATCCATAATGTTCTGCATCTGTCCCTGATGACTCCATCCTGTTTCATCTTCTCCCATACCGTGCTGCAAGTACAATACAGGATAACGTTTATTTCCTTTTTCATATTCAGCAGGAGTATAAACCATTGCGCGTCTCCATTCTTTTGTAGACTCTGCATAATATGTGAGAGAGCGAACCTGTCCTTTGGCTACACCTTGCTGAGGACGATAGTAATTACCTTCTGGTCCTTCAGGAATCTCGATACCTCCTGCTTGACGACAACATCCAAAGAATGTATCACTTGCAGGATCCACAATCTGAACACCATCAACCAACATAAAGTAGTAATGGAAACCAACAACCAATGGATCAGTTACAGCTGTCCAAGTTCCTTTTTCATCACGCTGCATATCATATTTCTTCCCACATACATCTACCTTTACATTTTTGGCATTAGGTGCATAAAGACTGAAATAAGCACGATGATTACTATCAATCTTTGGGAAATCATTACCTGGTTCTGCAGTTGAAGCAACAACAGCATCTGCAGGGATAGCTATAGGTGTGAAAACAGGATAACCAAGAAGCGACAACATCTTATATGCATAGCGACGGCCGAGTTCACGATAACCTGCTGCATCAAAATGCAGATCGTCAGGACCACTTGTGCAGCCTTCTGATGAAATTACATGAGCGGTATGAATAGTTTCAGGAAGTGCGTCGATAATTGGATTCATTGCTATACAACGGCCTTTACCACCAGCTCTTACTACTTCACCGGCAAGCAAAGGTACATCTTCTGACTTTAAATGCAAATCTGCAATTAACTGATTATAGACAAAAGCCACTTTATTTCCCCACATTCTGTCACCAGTGTTTGACTCACCTTGGTGCAAAAGTATGCCTTTTATCACACCCTCTTTCTGAGCTTTCTTAGCCAATTCCACCATACGCTTATATGGATTATTGCCATAAGCTTTCAGCATGCCTTTCATCCACTGCGGAGCACGAGTCTTTACGTAGTTATCAACAGAGTCGCGCATAAATGTTTCAATATGGCAGCCACCAACAGCCACTGTTATGACTCCAACTCTTACATCTTTCGGCAAGCGTTCAACCATTGTTCTTCCGAAATAGTCAACAGGAGTGAGTCCTGTATTCTCGCGGCACAAAGGAGGAATAGCTGTATACCATTGTCCTTGTTTTCTGCCTAGTTTGTGGTCATCCACAGCAGCCATCATTTGGAATCTACTGTCAACACCAACTAAATCCTCTTGTTCAATCTTAGCATTGCCCTCCATATTGGATTGTCCAAAACAAAGGAAAATGTAAAAGTTCTTATCAGGTGCTGCTTTTACTGCCAACACTGACGTAACCATAGCTGCGCCAACAAGCAGGCGCTTCAACAAAAAGTTTTTTCGTTTCATGTTTTCTGATTATTATTAACAACAGTTACAAAGTTAAGCATAATATATTATATATATATTAATATAAGTTGCACAAACTTCTCACTATGTAACATTTTCCTCATTTTTCGTCTCAAGGACTTTGTCCGATGTAACATTTTAAAGAAATTATAATCTGTTTTGTTTTGCTTTTCCACCCTATTACATTATCTTTGCAAAAATAAACGAAACTTTACCTAGACAACATGAAATGCTATTTAATTTTACTATCACTACTATTTTCTGTTAATATCAATGCGCAAATCGGCAAATTATACAATGGAGACAATCAACTATCGAGTAGTTTTGTTACTAATGTATTTCAAGACAAAGACGGTTACATGTGGATTGCCACACGCAACGGTTTGAATAGATATGACGGATACCAATTTAAAATTCTGAAAAAAGAAAACAAGGTATTTGGAATATCAAGCAATTATATTAACTGTATCTATCAAGACCGTCAAGGAACTCTCTACATCGGCACAAATAATGGTGTGCAGAAAATGGTCAATGGAAAATTCCAGGATATTGTTCTGTATCGAGCAAACGGCAAAAAAATAAAAACCTACATCACCGGAATACTACAACTGAGCAACGGAGACATCATTGTTAGTAGTTCAGGATACGGTGTAATGAAACTAAAAGGAACATACGGAACTCCTTATGGTGGAATACTTAAAAACACGAACTATGTTGTTCACATGCTACAGGATAAGCACGGTCAGCTATGGCTCGTTACAGAAGACCAAGGCCTGCTATGTATAAAAGGAAACAAAATAAAAAGATATTTCCTTAGTGCTGAAGAGAAAGCATGTATTAAAGACGGAGACATCTGTGAAGACAAAAAAGGAAACATCTATGTAGGAACCAATGGTATGGGCTTGTGGCGACTGAACTATGGAGCAAAAGCTTTTCAATGGATAAAGCCTACTGCCAAAATGCCTATTAAGGATTTATATATAGACCACCAAGGAAATGTATTACTTGGATGTGACGGTATTGGACTATATGTTTACTATCCTAATACAGGTCAGCTCGTTGCAAATCCATTCTACAGTAATGACATTAGCCTACCTAAGACCAAAATACAGACTATTGTAGAAGATAGAAATGGTAACATCTGGCTCGGTATGTTGCAGAAAGGTGTATTTATGCAACCTGCAAAAAAGAGAAACTTTGGATATATGGGACCAAAACTTGGAACGTTTAATTATATAGGAACCAATTGCGTTACAAGTATTATTCAAGACTCACGACGCAGACTATGGGTTGGCACCGATAAGGATGGATTATATCTACTCGACAGTAACAAAAAACTAATTAGACACTACACCAACGTTCCTGGTACAATACTATGCATGGCAGAAGATAAATTCGGACGTATCTGGGTTGGTAGTTATCAACAAGGATGCGGATGGGTTAACGGAGAATCTGCAGCATATCATCCTGTAGATATCAATGACGGAGGTAGTGCAAGTATCTTCGGTATGGATACAGATAAATCTGGAAATATTTGGTTTGCCACGATGGGACAGGGATTAATTAGCCTAAACCTTACTGACTACAGCATAAAGCAATACAGGATGAAGGATGGAGCTGACATCAACAGACATATGAACTCACTTCCAAATAATTATCTTGCAAAGGTCAAAGTCTCGCACGATGGAAAAAGAATCTATGTGGCAGGTTCTGTAGGAATGAGTTGTCTTGATATAAAGAGCGGAAGTTGGATAAGCACGTTCGGCTGCAATTGCCCAAATTATGGTACATTCTCGCGTATAATTTGCGAGGATCGTGAAGGCCATCTTTGGATGGGAACAAACGATGGACTATACTGCTATAATCTCAAAAGCAGACGAAGTAAAATATACACCATGCAGAATGGTCTTCCCGACAATGGAATTGCGAGTATTGAGCAAGATAAGAAAGGACGTTTATGGATAGGAACTGATCATGGACTATGTTGTATGACAACAGACGGAAAAGTGATAAGTTGCTATTATGCTAACAATGGTCTTCAAAGCAACGAATTCTCTGACGGTGCTTCTTTCGTTTGCAAAGATGGCAATGTCATGTATTTCGGAGGTACTGACGGTATTAACTGGTTTAACACCGAAAAAACAAATAATATGTCCTGGAAGGCTAATGTCATTATTACAGGAATAATTATCGGCAATAAAGAGAGAAACACGGATATTACTGGAGACAATTTTAATCTTGAATATGAGGATAATTCATTTTCGATCCATCTTTCTACGCTCACCTATGATGATCCAAACAATATCACTTATCTATATAGTATAAATGGTGAAGAATGGACTCGCATGCAACCTGGAACAAATGAAATTACTTTCAGTCATCTCTCTCCAGGAACTTATAAGTTCAGAGTTAAGGCTATGTATAACAACATGCCTTCACAGATAAAGGAATTTACCATGCACATTGCTTCACCATGGTACAGTTCTACAATAGCATATATTATATATATAATGTTAATCTGCGTCGTGATATATTTTATATACCACTATCAAAAACGTCAGGAACAGGACCGAATGCAGATTCAGGAACATATTCATGCAGAACAGATGGGAGAAGCAAAACTGAAATTCTTTATGAATATCAGCCACGACATACGCACTCCTATGACACTGATTGTCTCGCCACTTCTCCAATTAATCAAGGAAGATGATGATATGCATCGTCGAAGTGTGTATGAAACGATAAAGAGAAATGCAGAGCGTATTCTTCATCTTATCAATCAGATGATGGACCTTAGAAAGATTGATAAGGGTATGCTTACCATGCACATGCAAGAGACTGACATGGTGAATTTCATTGATGATGTTTATTCTTTGTTCGGTGATCAGGCTAAGAGCAAAGATATTGATTTCACTTATACCCACGACAGCGAGAAATTACCAATATGGATAGATAGAAATAACTTCGATAAAGTATTGGTGAATATAATTTCAAATGCTTTCAAGTTCACTCCTACTGGTGGTAAAATTGACATCATACTTACACATAACGACTCTGAGGCTAATATTGCCATAAGAGACAATGGTGAAAAGATTCCTGAAGAGAATATTAAACGTATTTTTGAACGTTTCTATCAAGAAAACAACTCTGTGAACGATAATAATATGGGTACAGGTATTGGACTTGACCTGGCACGTTCTCTTGTAGAACTTCATTATGGTGATATTCAGGCACATAACATCGAGGATGGTGACGGTTGCGAGTTTCTAGTCACTCTCCCACTCGGCAATTCTCATCTCAAACCAGAAGAGATGTTTACGGATGACGAGATAAATAAAAAGACAGATTTACTTGAACTTGATGAAGAAGAGAATGAATCTGCTAGCGATGAGACTAAGATGAGCCCAGACAAGATCGACATTTTGAACGAACAGCTGTCAAACCGCAAGAGACAAACGATTGTTATTGCTGAGGATGATGATGAAATCAGACAATATCTTGAGAGCGAACTCTCAAATGATTTCTACGTAATCGCATGTCCTAATGGTAAGGAAGCGCTAAAGGTTATTATGAAAGAGATTCCTTCGCTTGTCATCAGCGATATTATGATGCCTATCATGAATGGTAATGAATTATGTTCAAAGGTAAAGAGCAATATTAACACGAACCATATTCCTGTTATAATGCTCACTGCAAAGAGCCGTGATGAAGACCGACTTGAAGGCTTGGAAATGGGTGCCGATACTTATATCGTTAAGCCATTCAATTTGGATATTCTGAGACGCACCATCATTAATTTGCTACATCAGCGTGAACTATTGCGTAATAAGTTTAACGGATCTGAATCACAGGAGAATAACCTTGAAAAGATAAATGTTGAATCACCAGACAACAAATTGCTGAATCGCATTATGAGTGTCATCAACAATAACCTCAGCGATCCTTCGCTCAATGTTGATATGATTGCTCAGGAAGTTGGAATTAGTCGTGTTCACCTACATAGAAAGATGAAGGAGCTAACTAATCAAACGCCTCATGACTTCATCCGCAACCTAAGATTAAAGCAAGCAGCACATTTATTAGAACAAGGATATCAAAACATCACAGAAGTAATGTTCGCATGTGGATTCACTAATCCAGCCTCATTCTCAACAATGTTTAAAAATCTATACGGAAGATCTCCACGTGAATACATGAAGAATTAAACATGTCTATATAAAATATAAAGCCCTCTTGAATATTAATTCAAGAGGGCTTTTCTTATTCATTCCCAAATACTTAACAGATACTAACTTGTTATTGTCTTCATTCTGTAGAAAGTTCCAACACCCTGCTCGACCATGCAGTTTGTTTCCCCCAGTCCACACTATGATTGTAAGGCATCTCTAAGCCATGATTCATCAGATATTCACCGCTATAACTCTTTCCCTCACAGTCAAGAGGTTTATTATCTATACGGTTCAGTTCATGCACCTTATACATTTTGTTTGCATCAAGACCGGCCATTTTTATCAGCGGCAAGTGCTGATTGATGAATGTTTCTGTTTTCCACCAATAGAATACAGCCTTCTGCTTTGCGTCATCAACATACATAAGACTTGCTACACCTTTCTTATCAAAAGGACTCAGTAGTCTATAGATGTTACCCAATTGCACAACAGGGCGTATCTCTTTATATTCCTTAATGGCTTCTCTACATAAAGCCTTTTCATCATCTGTCATATTCTTTGGCTGAATCTCCATTCCTAGTCTTCCGCTCATAGCAACATCTATTCGATATTTCAATGGAATAACGCGCTGCGTCTGATGATTAGGAGCTGCACTGATATGGCAGGCCATTGCTATTGCTGGGAAGAAATAACTTGTACCCCATTGCATATAAACGCGCTGCAATGCATCCGTGTTGTCACTTGTCCAGAATTCATCAAACCAAGGAAGCACTCCCCAGTTGGCTCTTCCACCGCCGCTTGCACAAGCTTGAATAATCAAGTCTGGATACTTTGCACGAATACGTTTGCACACATTTTCAAAACCACGATGATACGCAATATATAGATGACTCTGTTTATCCATTGGTAGATACTGAGATCCGTGATTCATTATTGGCATATTAGCATCCCATTTGATATAGGCAAGATCGGGATATTTAGTCATTAGATTGTCTACGATACCAAACACGAAATCCTGAACTTTCGGATTAGCCATATCCAATACTACCTGCGTGCCTCCACGTCCTAATACAGGTTTACGGTTAGGTGCCTTAATAATCCAATCTGGATGCTTCTCATACAGTTCACTTACCGTATTGGCCATCTCTGGTTCTATCCATATACCAAATTTCACGCCGTGCTTTTTCGCGTCTCTAAGAAGTCCCCCTATTCCATCAGGAAGCTTGTTCTTGTCAACCACCCAGTCACCCAAACTTGAATTATCCGTTTTACGGGGATATTTATCTCCAAACCATCCATCGTCCATCACAAACAATTCTCCACCCATAGAGGCAATATCAGCCATCATCTGATCCATTCCTTTCTGGTTGATATCAAAGTAGACACCTTCCCATGAGTTCAGTAGTATATCACGTACTTTGTTTCCGTGCATTAATTTATATTCACGTCCCCATTTATGAAAATTTCTGCTCACTCCACTAAGTCCTTCTTTTGAAAAAGTAAGAGCAAGAGCTGGAGTCGTAAACGTTTCACCCTTAGCTAGATGATATTCTGAGTTGTCGGGGTTGATACCAGCAAAGAAATAATGATAATCTGTATCATCGGTGACGGTCTTTAGTTCATAATTTCCGCCATAGCATATAGCTGCTCCTATCACATCACCATCATTTTCACGACCTTTCCCGTCAAGGGAGAACATCACCTCTCCATGCTCAGTATGACTGTTCCTAGCTCCATCTTTGTTACTTATAACCATTTCACCTGGCTTTAGAGGTTCTTCTGAAACCTGAGCCTCATTAGCCCATGAACCATAAAGATGACTTATCCACACATCTCCACGACGTATGGGCAACATTGCTGATTTAAATTCCGTAAGAGTCACAGCACTGCGCTCTTCATTCTTAACATCAGTCCATGCTTCAATCATATCCACATCATTATAAGCACGGTAATACATATTAACCTTGATATTA
>JAGPJJ010000071.1:2029-9294 GCA_018054505.1 Prevotella sp. | reverse complement strand
AAGCAATGACATATTTAAAAGCTCACGGACTAGATCAGGTTATTAAAAGCCTCACACAGCCCGTTCTTGGCATTTGTGTAGGTCAGCAACTATTATGTCGTCACTCAGAAGAGGGTGATGTTGATTGCATTGGCATCTTTGATGTTGATGTAAAGAGATTCCAACCAACGCATCATGAGGATAAAGTACCAGCAATGGGATGGGAAGAAATATATTTGCATGAGGCAAAAGACAATTCAGCAAGCATGTTACTAAAAGATTTAGGACAACATCCCTACGTCTACTTTGTGCACAGCTATTACGTACCTGTTTGCGAAAATACAATAGCTACAGCCGAATACATTCTGCCCTACTCTGCATGCATGCATAAAGACAACTTCTATACATGCCAGTTTCATCCTGAAAAAAGTGGAGATGTAGGAGAACAGATATTGAAGAATTTTCTTAATATGTAACAACACGACTTTATGAATATAGAACTCATACCAGCAATAGACATTATAAATGGTCAATGTGTCCGACTGACAAAAGGCGACTACAATCAGAAAAAGGTTTATAATGATAATCCTGTTGAGGTTGCTAAACATTTTGAAGAGTTAGGATTCAAGCGCCTTCATGTCGTTGATTTGGACGGAGCTAAATCAAAGCATATTGTTAACGATGGCGTTTTGAAGGAAATCACTAAAGCTACAAATCTAGTTGTTGACTTTGGTGGGGGCATCAAGACGAAAGATGATATAGAGAAAGCTTATGAAGCTGGAGCTAGTATGGTAACCGTGGGTAGTGTTGCAGTTACAAACCGACAACTTTTTCTTGATTGGATAGAAATTTACGGTGCAGAAAGACTCATTCTTGGAGCTGACGTAAGAAACGGAAAGATATCAATTAATGGTTGGAAAGAGGACTCGTCAGAAGAACTTCTACCGTTTCTAAAACACTACGTTGACAAGGGTGTAAAAAATGTATTATGCACAGAGATTAGCAAAGATGGAACTCTACAAGGTCCTGCAATAGATCTCTACAAAGATATAATGAAAGCCTACCCTGATATGCATCTCATTGCTAGCGGTGGCGTATCATCCAACGATGATATTACCGATCTAAATAACGCAGGAATACCAGCAGTAGTATTTGGAAAAGCCTTCTACGAAGGTAAAATAGATATAAAGTCATTGGCTATATGAAAGGATTAGCTAAACGCATCATTCCTTGTCTTGACGTAAAGAACGGAGAGACTGTAAAGGGCACAAACTTCATAAATCTGCGCAGTGCCGGAGATCCTGTTGAATTAGGAAAAGCTTATAGTAAAGCTGGAGCCGACGAACTGGTATTCTTGGATATTACTGCAAGTTACGAAGGCAGAAAGACTTTCACAGACATGGTAACAAGAGTTGCCGCAGAGATAAATATTCCCTTTACCGTTGGTGGAGGTATCAATGAACTGAAAGATGTTGCAAGACTTTTGAATGCTGGTGCTGATAAAGTAAGTATCAACAGTTCAGCATTGAAGAATCCAGCATTGATAAATGAAATTTCAAGTCATTATGGCTCTCAAGTTTGCGTTTGTGCTATTGATGCACGCTTGGATGAAGACGGATGGCATTGCTATGTTAAGGGAGGAAGAGAACGTACAGAGAGAGGCTTATTTGAATGGGCGAAGGAAGTAGCCGATCGTGGAGCTGGAGAAATATTATTTACCAGTATGGATCACGACGGAGTGAAACAAGGATTTGCCAACGAAGCATTAGCAAGACTCTCTGAAGAAGTAAGCATACCTGTCATTGCAAGTGGTGGAGCTGGAACGAAAGAGCATTTTAAAGATGCATTTACGATAGGAAAAGCAGACGCAGCATTAGCAGCGAGTGTATTTCACTTCGGAGAAATAAAGATTTCAGATTTAAAGCATTACCTTTGCAACGAAGGTATTAACGTAAGAATATAATTGATAGATTATGAATATAGATTTCGATAAAATGAATGGTCTTGTACCGGCTATTATTCAAGATGCCGTTACCAAGAATGTACTCATGCTTGGGTATATGAACGAAGAGGCCTACAACAAGACTATAGAAACTAAAAAGGTTACTTTTTGGAGTCGCACTCGCAACTGTCTTTGGACAAAGGGTGAGACCAGTGGTAATTTTCTTAATCTTGTCGATATTAAGAATGATTGTGACAGCGATACCCTTCTTGTTCGTGTTCATCCAAATGGTCCTACATGCCATAAGGGAACAGATACTTGTTGGGCTGAAGAAAATAATTATAACCCGATACTCTTTCTTAGTGAATTACAAGACTTTATAAACAAGCGACACGAAGAAATGCCTGAAGGCAGTTACACCACAAGTTTGTTTAATAAAGGCGTAAACAGAATGGCTCAAAAAGTTGGAGAAGAAGCTCTTGAAACGGTTATTGAGGCCACTGCTGGTACTGATGACAAAATGATTTATGAGGCATCAGACATGCTTTATCACCTCATTGTATTGCTATCTAGCAAGAATATGAGAATAGAAGACGTGGCAATGGAACTGCTTAAACGTCACAATCCTGATTGGGATAAGGCACGCAGAATAGCCAAGAGTAAAGGTGAAATGGAATAATACAAAAAGATTAGCAAAGACATTTTAGTATGAGTTTGATTAATTATAATAACATTGATGTGTACCAAGGCGAAAGCTTGATACTAAAAGATGTAAACTTTCATGTTGATGAAGGTGAATTTATATATATAATAGGTAAGGTCGGTTCTGGTAAAAGTAGTCTACTCAAGACTGTTTATTGCGAACTTGATATCTATGATGACAAAGAAGAGCAACAGGCTGAAGTACTCGGTCGCAACTTAATTACTCTCAAACGCCGTGAGATACCAGCTCTTAGAAAAGAAATGGGAATCATATTCCAGGATTTCAAACTTCTTCATGATCGTAACGTAAGAAAGAATCTAGAGTTTGTCTTGCGCTCTACTGGTTGGAAAGATAAAAAAGAAATCACTGAACGTATTGAAAGCGTACTGCAAGATGTTGGCATGCTTGACAAGATAGATAAACTACCTCACGAACTCTCTGGTGGAGAACAACAGCGCATTGCTATAGCAAGAGCAATCCTGAACAAGCCAAAAATGATCATCGCTGATGAACCTACTGGCAATCTCGACCCAGAAACAGCTAGCAACATCATCAGTCTGTTGAAGGATATCACAACCACTGGTACTGCTGTGGTGATGTCTACTCATAACATTCCTATGCTTGATAAATTCCCTGGCATTGTATACAGATGCAATAATGCAGAGATAAAAGATGTCACAACAGAATATAATCACATGGATTTAAGTGAGGATGCTGCTGAAAGCGACTCATAAATACTCATATTAAGATATTAACATCGAAACAAAATATTACTATTATGAAGGTAATGAAATTTGGAGGTACTTCTGTCGGATCGCCTGAACGCATGAAGAGTGTTGCCTCTCTCGTAACGGAATCAGGTGAACCAACATTTATCGTTCTTTCCGCAATGAGCGGAACCACAAACTCATTGGTTGAGATTTCTGATTATCTGTATAAGAAGAATCCTGATGGTGCCAATGAAATTATAAACAAACTAGAAACTAAATATTTGGAACATGTAGAGGATATCTACTCTACTGATGAATATAAGCAGAAGACGAAGGATTTTCTCCATGGAGAGTTTGAATATCTTCGCTCTTTTACGAAAGACCTTTTCACAAGCTTTGAAGAAAAAAGCATTGTTGCTCAAGGTGAAATCATGAGTACAAACATGGTTGTCAATTACCTTCAGGAGACAGGCGTTAAAGCTGTACTTCTCAATGCACTTGACTTCATGCGTACTGACAAGAATGCAGAACCTGATCCTCAATACATTAAGGATAAGCTAGCTGATGTAATGAAAGAAAACGAAGGTTACCAGATTTACATTACACAAGGCTTTATCTGCCGCAATGCTTACGGAGAGGTTGATAATCTGCAGCGTGGCGGAAGCGACTATACAGCTTCGCTTATCGGTGCTGCCCTGCCTGCTGATGAAATCCAGATATGGACTGATATTGATGGCATGCACAACAACGATCCTAGAATCGTAGACAAGACTGAAGCTCTTCGCCAGCTCAACTTTGAGGAAGCTGCCGAACTTGCTTATTTCGGTGCTAAGATTCTTCATCCTACATGTGTTCAACCTGCAAAATATTCAGGTATTCCTGTAAGATTAAAGAATACGATGGACCCACAGGCTGAAGGCACTATCATAGATAATGTCATCGTTAAAGGCAAAATCAAAGCTGTTGCAGCTAAAGATAACATCACTGCTGTTAAGATTAAGAGCAGCCGTATGCTTTTGGCAACAGGTTTCTTGCGTAAGGTATTCGAGATTTTCGAGAGCTATCAGACACCCATTGATATGATTGCAACAAGTGAGGTTGGCGTGTCAATGAGCATTGATAACAACACACATCTCAATGAGATTGTTGACGAACTTAAAAAATACGGAACTGTAACAGTAGACAGTGATATGTGTATTATCTGTGTTGTTGGAGACCTTGACTGGAGTAATCTTGGCTTCGAGACATTAGCACTTGATGCTATGAAGAGTGTTCCTGTGAGAATGATTTCATATGGTGGTAGCAACTACAACATATCATTCTTAATTCGTGAGGCTGACAAGAAACGTGCACTGCAAAATCTTAGCGACGTACTTTTCAACAACAAGTAGTAAATACATCACAACACATACTGAAAATAGGATAAAGATGAAAGGTAATTTTAATATAGACAAATTTCAGGGAATACAAACCCCTTTCTATTATTATGATACGAATCTGTTAAGACAGACCCTCGCATCTATTAATACGGAAGCCGGTAAGCACAAAAACTTTATTGTGCATTATGCTATAAAAGCTAACGCCAATCCAAAAGTGCTTAATGTAATCTGTCAATCAGGTCTTGGTGCCGACTGCGTAAGTGGCGGAGAAATCAAGGCCTCTATTGAAGCAGGATTCCCTGTAAGCAAAATTGTCTATGCTGGTGTTGGAAAAAGCGACTGGGAAATCAATCTCGGACTCGACAAGGATATCTTCTGCTTCAATGTAGAAAGTATTCCTGAACTGGAAGTAATCAATGAACTTGCAGGCGTTAAGGGCAAGATTGCTAAAGTAGCCTTTCGCATCAATCCTGATGTTGGCGCACATACACATGCCAACATAACAACTGGTTTGGCTGAAAACAAGTTTGGTATCGCTATGCGCGATATGGAAAGTGTCATCGAAGAAGCATCTAAGATGAAGAATGTCAAGTTCATTGGTTTGCACTTCCATATCGGAAGTCAGATTCTTAACATGAACGATTTCATATCGTTGTGTAATAGAATTAACGAACTTCAAGATCAACTTGAAAGTCATCACATTAAGGTTGAGAATATCAACGTTGGTGGTGGACTTGGAATTAGTTATGATCATCCAAACAGAGAGCCTATCCCTGATTTTAAATCTTATTTCGACACATACGCTAATCATCTTAAACTTCGTAGCGGTCAAAAGCTCCACTTCGAACTTGGTCGTGCTGTTGTGGCACAGTGTGGAAGCCTTATCACCAAAACTTTATATATAAAGAAAGGAAGCGTAAAACAGTTTGCTATTGTAGACGCAGGTATGACAGACCTCATTCGTCCAGCTCTATATCAGGCTTATCACAAGATAGAGAATATCAGCAGTGATGAAGCTAATGAGACTTACGATGTCGTTGGACCTATTTGTGAATCAAGCGATGTTTTTGCAAAGGCTGTAGATTTGAATAAGACAAAACGTGGTGACCTTCTGGCTTTAAGAAGCGCAGGAGCTTACGGAGAGATTATGGCGAGTCAATACAATTGCCGTCAACTCCCTAAAGGATATATAACAGAGGAACTATAAACGTTCCCAGAATATTGTTACGGGAAAAATTTTATGATTATAGATCAATTTACATTAATAGTAGGAATAATAGTAATCTTGCTGGCGATATTGGCATCGCTGGCAAGTCCTTTTTTACGTAGAATTAAAATATACGAGTCTGACAACAATGAGAATAGCACCACAGTTCCTGTTAGTATCATCATTCCTGTGCATGATGAATCAACAGATTTAAAACGTAACCTTCCTGCTTTTCTTAATCAAGACTACCAAGGTGACTTCAAAATTATTGTAGTTGCTGACAAAGACGATAGAGAGACCGAAGATTTGATGAACAGACTTATGCCTGAAAACAAAAATCTTTATGCCACATATCTACCTGAATCGTCACGTTACATGAGTAGAAAGAAATTAGCTATCACAATAGGTGTGAAAGCAGCTAATACTGATTGGATTATCGTGACCGATCCTTGCTGCAGACCTTTTGATGAAAAATGGCTTTCTTCATTCACCCAGAACATGCAACCTGGAACTGATTTCGTGATGGGTTATACATCTCTTGACAACAACACACGTAAATCTTGGAGATTCGAACATGCCTTGATTGCTAACAACAGACTTAGCAGTGCACAAAACGGTAAAGCATGGGCAACTAATTGCCAGAACATTGCTTTCCGTAAAGCCCAGTTCATGGAAGATGAAGGCTTCAGAGGTAACCTGCAATTGCTTAGAGGCGAATACGATTTCTTGGTAAACAAATATGCTAAGGATATGAATACAGCCATTGATGTGAGAAGAAGCTCATGGCTATACGAAGACGAACCTACAAGAAAAACTTGGCACAACAAAAACATCTTTTTCAGAGCATCACGCAAGCTGCTTATCGGACATAAAAGCAATCACATCTACATGTTTTTCTGCAATGTGATGCTTCATCTAAGTTTTGTTGTTTCATTGGCAGCCATTGCTTTTTCTGTGATGCAACAGAATTGGATATTAACTGGTGCAAGCGGCTTCGCTTTATTGTTGCTGATTATCATGCGAACAATATTTGCCAACAGAGCTGTGAAGCAACTTGATGAAGATATTTCTGCTGGCACGATGTTCTTTAGAGAACTAAAACTGGCGTGGAATAATATTCTATATAAAATTAGTTATATTCATGCAGATAAGAACGACTTTACAAGTCATAAACTCTAATTCGTGATTTTAATATGCGCATAAGGATAGAAAATTCAAATATTAGTGAAAACAGTGCACAAATGGCTTTCTTTAATTCTTTGAAGAAAGCCATTGAAGATAACGGTATGGTTGTTACTGATAAAAATGACTACGACCTGCTTCATGCTGTCGGCGCTCCTACGCA
>JAGPJJ010000071.1:0-1929 GCA_018054505.1 Prevotella sp. | reverse complement strand
TAACCAATAAAATTAAAAAAACAATATTATGAAGAAATACAATATCAAGAAAGACATGAGGTATTTGCAATTGTTATCTAACACATTTCCCACTATTGCAGATGCTAGCACTGAGATTATTAATCTTCAGGCAATCCTCAATCTACCTAAGGGTACAGAACATTTTCTTGCAGATATACACGGCGAATATGAAGCATTTCAGCATGTTCTGAAAAATGCTTCCGGAAACATAAAGAGAAAGGTCAACGAACTTTTTGGCAACACGCTTCGTGAACAGGAAACACGTGAACTCTGTTCGCTTATATATTATCCCGAACAGAAACTCGAACTCGTCAAAGAAGTAGAAAACGATATCAACGACTGGTATCACATCACGCTTCATCAGTTGGTTGCTGTATGTCGTGTGGTATCTAGCAAATACACTCGCTCTAAAGTAAGAAAATCTCTTCCAACAGAGTTTTCTTATATCATAGAGGAATTACTTCACGAGCACACCGAAAACAATTCAAATAAGACTGCCTATGTAAATGTAATTGTAGATACCATTATATCTACAGGCAGAGCCGACGACTTTATCATTGCTATCAGCAATGTCATTCAGCGTTTGGCAATAGACGAGTTGCATATTCTTGGCGACATCTATGATCGTGGTCCTGGTGCTCACATCATCATGGACACCATGGAGCAATATCACAGTTGGGATATCCAATGGGGCAATCACGACATATTATGGATGGGTGCGTGTGCAGGCAACAATGCATGCATGTGTAATGTCATTCGTCTTAGTCTTAGATATGCCAACCTCACAACGCTCGAAGATGGATATGGCATCAATCTTGTTCCACTTGCTACATTCGCAATGGATACCTACAGCGATGATCCTTGCGAGGAATTCATGCCTAGACTAAGTGGCGGAGCAAAGCAAATTGATGAAAAGACCATGAGGCTTACCGCGCAGATGCATAAGGCGATAACAATTATCCAGTTAAAAGAAGAAGCACGAATCTTTGAGGCTCATCCTGAATGGAAGATGCAAGATCGTGAACTCTATAAATTCATTGACTACGATAAGGGCACTATCATGCTTAATGGCAAGGAATACACACTTTCTAGTTGCTGTTTCCCAACTATTGACCCGAAACATCCGTGCAAACTTACCCCCGAAGAAAAGGTGTTGATAGAGAAACTTCACCATTCCTTCCAAGTAAGTGAGAAACTCCATAAGCACATTCGTCTCATGCTTCAGCATGGTTGCATGTATGCAATCAGAAATGACAATCTGCTCTTCCATGCCTCTATCCCATTGAATGAAGACGGCAGTTTAAAAGAAGTTACCATAACTCCAGATTTGGTTTGTAAAGGTCGTGAACTGTTTCATCAGACGGGCATGCTTATAAGGTCAGCCTTTCAGGATGATACCGCAACTGAAGAGAAACAATATGCTATCGACTATTTCATATATCTATGGTGTGGTCCCAACAGTCCTCTGTTTGGTAAGAGTAAAATGGCAACATTTGAACGTTACTTCATTGCCGACAAAGAAACTCATAAAGAGGAGAAAGGCAACTATTTCAAGCTAAGGGATGATGCAACGATTGTAGATAATATTCTCGATGCATTTGGTGTGAAAGGTCCTAACAGACACATCATCAATGGTCACGTGCCAGTACACGTAATGAATGGAGAAAATCCTATTAAGGCAGACGGAAAACTCATGGTCATTGATGGCGGATTCTCTCAAGCTTATCATAAGGAAACTGGTATTGCTGGCTACACACTTGTTTATCACAGTCGTGGTTTCCAATTAGTGCAGCATGAACCATTCACTAGTGCAGCCGATGCTATTCAGCGAGGAACCGACATCAAGTCTACAATTCAGATTGTTGAAATGAGTAGTCATCGCATGCTTGTTGCTGATACAGATAAAGG
>JAGPJJ010000220.1 GCA_018054505.1 Prevotella sp. | reverse complement strand
CTGTTGGATATCATGGCACTTTTTGGCATCCGCCAGTAATGTAATAACAGATACTTTTTTATGATGAACATCCGCATTTATATGATTATAGATGCGTTGATAATTGTGTCGTTATACATAAAAATCTTATGAAATGTTTCAGAAAATAATCGATTATTCAATAAAGAATAAATTGGTTGTTGGCATCATGACGTTAGCCCTCATTGTATGGGGAGTTGTGTCGTTGAGCCAATTACCGTTTGACTCTACACCGGATATTACAAATAATCAGGTGCAAGTAATTACACAAGCTCCAACACTTGGGGCACAGGAAGTGGAACAGTATGTGACAACACCGCTTGAAATGTCGTTTGCCAATATTCCTGATATTATAGAACGTAGAAGTATTAGCAGAAGCGGACTGAGCGTTGTGACCCTGGTGTTTCGTGACAATGTAGACATATATTGGGCTCGACAGCAGGTAAGCCAACAGATGAAAGAGGCTGAGGAACAGATTCCTTCGGGAGCAGGTAAGGTGAGTCTTGCACCTATCAGTACAGGACTTGGGGAGATTTACCAATACACCATTCATCCAAAGAAAGGATATGAAAAGAAGTTTACGCTGACTGATATAAGAACAGTGCAAGACTGGATTGTGCGCAAGCAGTTTGCCGGCACTGAAGGCGTGGCAGAAGTAAATGGATGGGGGGGATATGTGAAGCAATATGAGGTGGCAATAAACAGTGATAGGCTGGCTTCGTTTGGTCTTACTGTGAGCGACCTTTATAATGCGATAGAAAAGAACAACAAGAATACTGGTGGAAGCTATATAGAACAAGGTAACAATCAATATTTTATAAGAGGAATAGGATTGGCACGAACGCTTGAAGACATTCGACAGATACCCGTGAAGACTGTGAACAGCATACCTGTTCATGTGGAAGATGTGGCGGATGTGCGTTTTGGTACTGCGATGAGATATGGAGCTGTGACGAGAAACGGCGAAGGAGAAGTGGTTAGCGGCATCACACTGATGTTGAAAGGAGAGAACTTTCAGCAGGTGATGAAAAACGTGAAAGCTCGTATGGCTCAGATTCAGAAGACGCTGCCAAAGGGATTGGTGATAGAACCATTTATAGATAGAACGCAATTAGTGGATAGAGTAACGGCGACGATATCACGCAATCTTGTAGAGGGATTGTTGATCGTGATGTTCATTCTTGTGCTGTTTCTAGGTAATACCCGTGCAGAACTGAAGTTACCAGTGGGATATCACTATACATACGGCGGACAGTTTGAAAATCTGAAGGAGGCAAAATCAAAATTGTCTGTGGCAGTTCCGATAGCACTTGTGATAATACTGTTTCTGCTATTCTTCACCCTTATTTGTGACAGGCGTTGTAGAATGACATATATAAGAGAGGTATCTTCATTGTTCTGTGCAATTGATAAGCGATGGCACAGAGCAATGGAAATGCTCATAGAAAAGGGAGAGAAGCCGCGATGAATGAAAATTATAACAACATAATCAGACTGCCTGCAGAGATAAACAATGCACCAAGAACGACTTTTAATGTGACGGGTTCTTTCAGCAGAATGAATGAAAGAATGATTGTGATGACAACGCTTAGCTTATCAATAGGAGCAACTTGAGAAACGTTGCCACATTGTAAAGCCTTGAAGTAGAAAAGCCATGAAAGGCCTGTTGCAGCACCAGAGAGAATAAGGAATATCCAAGTGTGACTAGTTATCTGTTTGACCTCTCCAAAATGATTCCCGATAATAACGATTCCCCAGGTAATAAACAATATTATCGTGGTTCGGATGGCTGTAGCTAAATCAGAATTAATGTCTTTGACTCCGACTTTAGCAAAAATTGCTGTCAGTGCAGCAAAGCATGCTGACAATAAAGCATAATATTTCCACATGTTTTTATCTATTTTTCTTCTTGTTAGTTAGATATTTATCTGTTTTAAAGATAATTTGATGCAAAGGTAGTGCTAAAATATATACTATTGCATGTTTTTTAAAATTTAATATTACTTTTGTAGCCGAAATAATTATATAGGTATGAAGATATTATTAATGTTGTTGATTAGCTGTGTGGTAACAAGCAAAGCAATAGCACAGAATGACAGTCTGGATTACAGTAGCGCTAAAACTGTATATGTTGATAACACACATGATTTAAAACTAAAGCAATTTATAGCTCCTACAGTTTGTCTAGGTGTAGGAATATTGAGCATAGGAAGTGATTGGTTGAATCATCAAAACCATGAAATAAATGAAGAGCTCAGAGAGGGCATTGATTCTAAATTTAGTATCGATGACTATTCACAATATGTGCCCGCATTGTCTGTTTATGGATTGAACCTTTGTGGAATAAAAGGTGTTCATGACTTTAAAGACAGATCAATGATATTAGCTATGTCATATTTGACAATGGGCATTGTAGCAAATACAATGAAACATACAATCAAAGAGATGCGTCCTGACGGAACAACAAATAATTCTTTTCCTTCAGGTCATACGGCTATGGCTTTTATGGGTGCAGAATTTCTGTATCAGGAATATAAAAATGTGTCACCATGGATTGG
>JAGPJJ010000219.1 GCA_018054505.1 Prevotella sp. | reverse complement strand
GAAGCAGAGAAGTTACGCAATTTTACGCATCTTATCATAGGTGGTGGAGCAATTGATGATGAATTGTCAAAATCATTGCAAGCGTTTCCTAATAATGTATGGAGTACTTATGGTATGACGGAAACGCTTTCACACATAGCTCTTCGTAGGTTGAATGGTGATAAAGCCTCTGAATGGTACACTCCATTTGACAGCGTGAAAGTTTCACAAAATGAAGAAGGCTGTTTGGTTATCGATACTCCTTTAGTGCATGATGGTAAACTGATAACAAATGATATTGTGGAACTTAAAAATGGACAATTCAGAATCTTGGGTAGAAAGGATAATGTGATATGTAGTGGTGGAATAAAAATACAAATGGAAGAAGTAGAGCGGACTCTTAAACCTTATATAGAGTCAGCTTTTATCATAACAAAGCGTAGTGATAAAAAATTCGGCGAAATTGTAGTCCTCATCACAGAAAACAACAATATCGCCGAAGTTGAATCAATATGTAAACGCGTGTTACCTAAATATTGGTGTCCGCATTATTATTTACATGTAGAGCATGTTCCGCTCACTGAAACAGGTAAACCAGCACGAGCTAAAGCTTTATCCCTCGCGAAAGAAATCTAAAGTTTCTTTTATTTCTTCTTTCGTAGCAGTTTGGTTAATCTTAATCTTACCTACATTCTCAAGTAGTGTGAAATTGATTATTCCCGCAGAGTTTTTCTTGTCGTGAGTCATTAGTTCGATAAGCTCATCATAATCATCACAAGTGATGCCTAATCTACCATAGTTCTCAACGATAAAGTTAACAGTCTGACGCATCTTGTCGGTAGGGAATCCTACTTTAACACTACTCATGTATAATTCGCAAATAAGTCCGTAGGCAACAGCATAGCCATGAAGAATAGGTTTGCGCTTTAGTGACCAGCTCTCAAAAGCATGTCCGAAGGTGTGTCCTAAATTCAAAGCCTTTCTAATACCCTTTTCAAATGGATCTTTCTTTACGATATTCTTTTTCACGTCAACAGAGTCGGCAACCATATTTTGTAGTAATCTAAAATCAGGATTACTAATTTCAAAATTAACTAGTTGTGCCCACATTTTATCATTTGATATGAGACCATGTTTAAGCATCTCTGCATACCCTGAAAGAATATTCTCACTATCAAGAGTTTTAAGAAACTCAGAATCAAGGATGACAAACTTACTATCATTGAATACTCCAATCTCATTTTTTAGTCCATTGAAGTTAATGCCTGTTTTTCCACCTACAGAAGCATCAACCATAGCAAGAAGAGTTGTTGGAATATTGATGAAATCAATACCTCTTTTAAAAGTAGAAGCTGCAAAGCCTCCAAGATCTGTGACCATACCTCCACCTAAATTAACTAAGCATGAGTGTCTAGAGGCACCGCCTTCTCCAAGTTCTTTCCAAACATGTGAAAGAGAATCAATGTCTTTATGAGAATCTGTAGCTTTTATTTTAATAACGTGGACGTTTTTCATACTTATAAGTTTGCCAATAGTAGGCCAGCACTTATCATACGTCGTTTCATCTGTGAGTACAAAAAGTTTATCATGCTCACATTCAGAAATAGCTTTAGCCAGTTCTTCTCCAATATTTTGGGATATTATTATTCTCTGTTCCATATATACAGTATAACGTAAGTTTTCAGTGCAAAAATATATCATTTTGATTTAATAACAAAATTTTAACTCATATTTTGATATATTAGATTAAACTTGTTACAAGAAATAGAGTCTAACCTTTCGTAAATAATTTATTCATTAGATGAAAAAGTCTTTAATACTATTTCTTATGGCGTTTTTTGCTGTTGCCTCGTATGCGCAAAATCGCCTCATCACCGGAAGTTTATCCGATCGTGATACTAAAGATCCACTAACTCAGACAACAGTGCAATTGCTACGAGCGAAAGATAGTACTTTTGTTGCTGGAGCAATTTCTAATAACGAAGGTAAATTTTCTGTCAAAGCAAATGATGACGGACGTTATATTGTTCGTATAACTAGTATTGGTTATAAGACGGTTGTAAAGCGTTTAAATATAGCGAACTCAGGTAATGTTGATCTTGGTAAAATTATTCTTGGATCAGATGCTGTTATGTTGAAAGGAGCAACTGTAGTTGGACAAGCCGCAAAGGTTACGTTGAAGGAAGATACATTTGTTTATAATTCCTCTGCATATCGTACTCCTGAAGGTTCTACTATTGAAGAGTTGGTGAAACGTTTGCCAGGAGCTCAAATTTCTGACGATGGTACAATTACTATTAATGGTAAGCAAGTCAAAAAAATTCTTGTAGAAGGAAAAGAGTTTATGACAGGTGATACCAAAACTGCTTTGAAGAATATTCCAACATCAGTGATTAATAAGATAAAAGCTTACGACAAGAAAAGTGATTTGGCAAAGGTTACTGGTATTGATGATGGTGAAGAGGAGACGGTTTTGGACTTTGGTATGAAACCAGGAATGAATAAAGGTATGTTTAGTAACATAGATCTTTCTGCAGGTTCTAAAGATCGTTATTCAAACAGAGCTATGGGAGCTTATTTTAATGATAAAAATAGGTTGATGGT
>JAGPJJ010000070.1 GCA_018054505.1 Prevotella sp. | reverse complement strand
ACTTCTCCACAGAGCAAAGGAAAGGGAAAGATTTTCTTTCTCTTTTCGCTCTGAAAATATATTATACCCTACTCGTAGCATTCCTTTTGTTCGAAGCAGTTGCATTATTCACTTGAATTCTGGAATACTTAATAACGAATAACATGAAAAAGAAGATTTTGAACAAGAGAAAATTATGTTTGGTTATAATCATTGCTGGAGCAACATTTGTAGGTACTGCAACCGCTCAGACAAATCCTAAAGAAGGCTATATTATCACTAACCAAAACGACACCATTCACGGTACAATTGATTATCTTACAGAAACCAAGAGTGAGCATAACTGCAAGTTCCGCAAGAACGGCGAAACAGAATTCAAGAATTATTCGCCTGCTCAGCTCAAGGCATACAGATCAAATAATGATGATTTCTATTATGTTTCCAAAGATATCAAGATAGAAGAAAATCAAGATAAACTTTTTGCTGGATACCTTGTTAAGGGAGGAATGAGCCTCTATCATTTTCTTGTTCTAGGTAAAGACTATTATCTTTTTGAAGGAGAGAATGGCGAAACTGCACAGGTTATGGATGCTTCTCAAGTGGGTTACATGAACTCATCCCAGAAAGTAGAATCACGTAAGAATATGGCGCAGATTTCTAAGGTGTTCAAAGAGCATCCACAGGAGCTCAACAACTTCAATGAAGGCTCATTCAACGACAAGGATTTGTCTAAGATAGTAGTCAACTACAACAACACTTATTGTAAAGATCATGGAGATTGTGTGTTGTATGCTCAGGAAAGAGGTGTTAATTCTCAATCCATAAAGGTACACATACTTGCAGGTGCTGGATCACAATACGAAAGTTATAACCTAAAGGATAATCTAGGCGATAGCGAACAATCAGGAAGCATTATTGCCCCATCAGTTCATTTGGGTTTGAATATCGATATGCCCCGCTTTTCAAAGAAGTTTTTTCTCCAAGCAAAAGCACAGGTGAGCTATCGTAGTTATAATTTTAATTCATTTAGAAACCCTACTGACGGGGAGAAGAAGATTAGTGATAAGAGCATTCAGGCGGATGCAATGTTAGGTGCAGCCTATAGACTTGTAGACCCAACAATAAATAAAATAGTTCCTTTTGTTCGTGCCGGTCTCGACTTAAACTTCTGGCTTTCACATAAAATGGATAATGATCTTACGGCAGAAGGCAGTATACATTATTATGACCTAAATAAAGATTTAATACTTTCCAAGCTGCATGCTGAAGGTTTCTATATTGGCCTTGGTGTAGATGTGCCAGTAGGCAATCATCAACTTGAAATCACGGCTGACTATAAGTATTTGAATACTAAATCAGCTAATTTGAAATCCAACATCATTGGAGTAACTGCAAGTTGGGTATTCTAATTAAATGATGTTTATCACTTCTATGACAGAATACAATGGGCGTATGCACTCTGATGTTTAGTTTGTAGTTTCTTCATTGGTTTCCCCTCTCATTGATATGCAAGGATTCTTCAGTATGGGTAACAACCTTATGCTTTTGACTTTGCTGTTAACAAGAAGTAATTCTTTAATAAAGAAAATATATACTCCTGTAATTCAAAAGATTACAGGAGTTATTTATTTTACTATTACATATGTTGCATATAATATAATAAATGATGCCAAAGTTCCATATATTACTTTTATTGAAGGCCTATATCCAAATGCACAGCGAGTATAGATCGTGACGAAAATCAATTCTATGCATGCAGAAATTGATGTACCGAGACCTAGACCAATCAAGCCATAAAGATGGTAACCATATATTGAACAAACAAAAAGTAATATTGCTGAAACTGACTCTTGAAACAAATATAATAATGACTTTCCCTTTGCTAATGCTACATATTCTATTGGTAAATATACTGCCCTAGCAATAACTCCAAATAATGCTACTTTAACAAATGGTATAGCTCCATTGAAATTGTGGGTGAATAAGATGGGTAAAATATAAGAAATAAGCAGCATTAAAGCTATCAATAATGGCAATGATATCAACAAATTAGTTATTATTTGTTTGTTGATAATTCCCATCATATCTTTTATTTTTTTATATCTAGCTAGTCGTGGAAAATAATCAGCTTCCAAAGCAGAAAAGGCAACACCAGAATATGTTATTGTGATCATAAATCCAGCATTATACAATCCTACAATGTCCAAAGATGCATTTGTACTTAGAAATGAGCGGATAGCATATTCTGTTCCACTACCAGCTATGCATGCTAAAGAAAATGCTATACCCAATTTAAATAATGATATGTCGCTTTTTATACAAGTTTGTATATTATATATTGATGGCACATTACGGTAATGTAAACCTGTTGCACGACAACACAGTAAATATGTAGATAAAGTTGATAAAACTAAGGACGAAACAATTGCCTTTGTTCCAAAAAAATATAATAAGGGAAGACTGATAATTAGTGAAACAGCTGTTCCCGTTACCATTACTTTTGCTAACTTGGACTGCTCTCCTGTACCTTTTAGTATTGCGATTTCGCCACCAGAAAGTGTTGTCAATGAAACAGCCAAAGGAATAAAAAATAATTCAAGCAGATGGTTCTCTGATTTACCAAATGATATAAAATTAAACAGCGGCGACATGATTAATGTTATCAGAAAGCCACATAGTGCAGCAAAGATACTCCATGATCTTACAGAATTAATAGAATGGGCCAACGCTTGACGACTCTCTTCGTAGCTATTTGATATTTTTTTTACTCCAGAAGTTTGAATTCCTAGCCCGGTTATATCCCCAGACATTCTCACGATGGAATTGAAAATAGAAAACATACCGAATCCATTTGTACCAAGCAATATGGCTACAAATTTTGTCTTAATCAGACCAATGATGATGTTTATAATTTGCACACCACCAAAAAGCCCAGCCGACTTAATGTTTCTAATGTATGTACTACGTGTGAAATTCATAGTTTGCAAAGATAAACAAACTTTTCATCTTACCCAAGAAAATATAATATCAAATTGAATGTTGTAGATTTTGTCTCAAATCATGTCGATGTTATTTGTTGGTAACTCAAACTTTCAGTACCTTTGCACATATTATTTAACAGATAATGGCAAAAAAAAGAAAGAAGAAAGTAAAAAGTAAAAATAGCTATAAGAAAATCATAATATTTTCAGGCGTTATTTTGTTTTTGTTATGGTATTACCTGCCTTGGCAGATGCTTAATAAGGTTAAGTATGATGAGAATTGGCCATATACAGATATTGATGCTCCTTATTCAGGTGGTTACGATGGCGTTGATATTTCTAGGCATCAGGGAAAAATACATTGGGATGTTCTTTCAAAAAACAGCCAAATTAAGTTTATTTATATCAAAGCTACTGAAGGCATATATAATGAGGATCCTTGTTATCAACGCAATGTTGAAGAAGCTAAAAAACATGGATTCTTAATTGGTTCATATCATTTTCTTTCTAAGAACTTTTCAGGAAGAAGACAGTTTAATCATTTTAGCAATGTTGTTGACAAAGACAAACAAGACCTTTTACCAATTATAGATATAGAAGATGACGGAACTCTTGGGTGGAATAGAGAGAAAATTCAAAGTGAGTTAGCTGATTTTATTGATGCGTGTAAAGATGAATACGGTAAGGCTCCTATCATATATTGTAGCGAGTCTTATTTTAAAGATAACCTCTCACCAGAATTTGACAAATATATTTTATTCATAGCTAATTATACAGGTAGTCCAATATTACCAGGTAAACCAGTTTATGATATGTGGCAATTCAGCAAAAAGGGACACATTCCTGGTATTTGGAATTGGGTAGACTTAGATAAATTGTCACCAAATATAAACCTTGATGACATAAAATTATCTAGCAATACTGATTAAAACATTTATAATCGTCACTTTTAAGTAATGTATCAAGAGTGACGCTTTTGTTGTCCTTCATGTAGCTTTCAACAGCATCAATATATTTTGTTGTGTAAACTTTGTATCCTATAATTTGGTTGACAACATACATCACTTTTCCCATATGCAAATCCTTTTCTTGTTGGCTTCGCTTGTCAAAATTAGGCATCTGATAAATACTTAAAAGATAAAAGCTCAAACAATCTGGAACGATATATTCTCTAGACATTGTTTTGCTTTGATTCTTTGTATAATATTTATTATATAGAGTATAGTCCTCGCCTAAATATTTATCTAGACAAATACCGATAGTCTTATCTCCTACTATAATACTTTGATCAAGTGCGCCAATCTGAGCATAAACTTTGGGAATCTTAAAACGTGATAACTCCTTTTGAGCTTTACTGAATGCAGAAGTTAACTTTTTATTGATATCGTCTATACTTGCATATTGAGTTTCAGCATCTGTAATAAGAGTTTGGAGCGTTGTATCTTGATAAAAATTAAGAAAACGACTGTTAATGTCAGGTTCGTAAACGGCACCTAATTTTAATACGTTTTCAACCAAAGTTCTTGTTTCAATTGGGTATTCTGTATTCATTTCCTGAAGAGCTGAAAAATCGCCCGTTGTAAGATATCTACTCTCTATACGATCATAGCGTAATATCTCAACGTGGCTCTCATTGTCACTGCTAGGCTTTAGTTTAAGTTCACGAGCCACACAGAGTACCATTACAGCAAATAATATGTAATAAATCTTCTTCAAACGAATAGTCTCCCTTAAAATTCGACAACGCAAAAGTACTAAAAAATATTTTTTAATCCAAGTATTTTGCTAAAAAAATTATTTTAGGTCAAATATAACACTTTTAACTCAAAATTAGTAAAAAACTCCAATGAAAATAAAAAATATTTATTAAGCCGAACATTTATAATTATATTTGCATTAACAAACTGAAATATAAACAATGATTAAAACAAGTTTTATCACATTTGCGCTTTTTATGGCTGCAAATAGTTGTGTGGCTCAAAATTCCTTGAACGTTGATGTCACTAATCCTTATGACGCAGAGATTAATGATGCTCCGGTTGTTATCAGTCTAAAAAATTACCCTTTAACAACATCTTCAATTGTTACTTGTAATGGTATAGAAATTCCTTCACAGGTTGATGACCTTGATGGCGATGGAAACAATGATGAGGTATGCTTTATGACAGATATTAAGGCTAAGGGTAAAAAAACATTTAAAATAGTCTTAGATAATAAATCGGATCAAAAGCAATATAAAAATCTGACTTTTGCAGAACTACTACTAAGAGATCCTAAAGTTAAGGAAAAAAATAAGCATGATTTGTATTTATCTCAAATTGCAGCTACAAATGAAATGAAAGATCAATATCATTTACTTCATCATCACGGAGTTGCATTTGAAAATGAACTGATCTGTATGAGATTTTATTTTGATGAAAGACAGACTTTGGATTTATATGGCAAGTTCCATAAGGGACTTGAATTGAAAGATACCCAGTTTTATACCTCTAAAGAACAAAAACTGAATGGATATGGTGATGATATCCTTTGGGTTGGCGATACATATGGATTTGGAGCACTTCGTGGCTGGAATGGTAATTCATCAGCATTTCTAAGTGATGTTAAGTCTAGAGGACAACGTGTTGTATGTTATGGACCAGTACGTACTATCGTTGAACTTACAGATAATGGTTGGAGATATAAAGAAGGTGAACCACGCATATCATTAACAGAAAGATATACTTTGTATGCCAATCATCGTGATGTAGATGTAGAAGCATGGACCAATCGTGATTCAAAGAATATAAAGTTCTCTACAGGTTTGATTAATATGAAAAACTCTTTAGAATACTCAGACCATAACGGCTTGCGTGGACTTTGGGGAACAGATTGGCCTGCAGGAAACGATACTATTAATTGGAAACGTGAAACAATAGGTATGGGTATCTATATCCCTCAAAGTTACCGCATAAAGGAATTACCTGCAGATAAAAATAATTATGGTTTTGTTATCAGAATGGTTAATGGTAAACTAAATTATAAGCTTACATATTCTAGTGCTGATGAGTCATTTGGATATCACAACTCGAAATCATGGTTTGAATATCTAAAGGAATGGAAGAAGAATATAAACCTACGTCCGATTATTAAAATCAGACGTGGTTAATAATATCATTGAAAGTCTTCCTGTTATGGATATAATATTGCCATAGCAGGGAGATGTTAATTCTGTCACTTTTACTTTTATCTACCCTATTCTTCTGAATAAGCTCACGATCACATTTGAAGTCCTTTCGCCATTTCTTGAAAGCTTTACGAGCTTTATATATAGCTTTAAAATCGCCAACATTTCTGCTAATTATTAGGGTTTCAAATGCAGCTGTATAGTCTAATATCCATCTCCATCGCATAACGCTCTTCAAATCTTTTTGAGGAAGATTCTTATAAAGCATCGTAAGATTATTCCTGAAGTTCAAATATGTTTTCATTGGGTTGCTTTTTGGCAATGTACCACCCCCAACATGAAATACCTTACTCTCTGGGATGCATACTATTTTATGACCATACAATCTAAGTCGCCAGCATAAATCTATTTCTTCGTTATGTGCAAAAAAACGACCATCTAAAGCGCCTACACCCCAATAGTCTTTTGAACGTATCATAAGACAAGCACCTGTTGCCCATGATATTTCGGCAACAGCATCATACTGTCCATTATCTTTTTCAACATTATCAAATATGCGTCCACGACAGAATGGATAACCTAGTCTATCTATATACCCTCCAGATGCTCCAGCATATTCAAATGAGTCTTTATCATAAATTGATAAAAGTTTTGGTTGACATGCTGCAACGTCTTGGTGTTCATCCATATATTTCAATAGTGGCTGAAGCCAATTTTCGGTAACCTCAACATCAGAATTCAATAACAAATAATATTCGCTATCAATCTTTTTTAAAGCCTGATTATAACCTTCAGCAAACCCATAGTTCTTGTCAAGTGCTATAATGTCAACCTCAGGGAAGTCCCTTTTTAGTATTTCAATTGAATCGTCAGATGATGCATTATCAGCAACGATAACTTTAGCATCCTTCTCAGAATGTTTAATCACCGTTGGCAGATATTTCTTCATCATATCACTGCCGTTCCAATTTAATATTACTATTGAAAGTTTCATATATCTCAAATTATTTCTGCTTTGAGTGCTGATCCGTCATGATTAAAATCACCTAACTTCACACGTATAATCTCATTATCATACTCTATACGTGCACTTGAAGCCGGCAATTCTACACGGATATAATTATCGGTAAATCCATGCATTGCTTTTCCTCGTGGAGCCTTTTCAAAAAGCACATCCATTTCCTGTCCGATATATTTGGCATAGAAATCATGTGTCTTTTGATCACTTAGTTCAAGCAATCTCTTTGAACGTTGTTTCTTTTCCTTCTCTTCAACAACATAAGGAATTGAAAGTGCGCTAGTGCCTGGACGCTCGCTATATGGGAATACATGTAATTGAGTAACAGGCAGTGACTTCAGAAAGTTGAAACATTCTTCAAAGTATTCTGGTTTTTCACCACGACATCCTACCATCACATCAACACCAATAAAGGCATCAGGCATTTTCTCTTTGATAAGATTTATCTTGTGTGCAAAAAGAGCACTATCATATCTTCTATGCATTAATTTCAACACCTCATCGCTACCACTTTGTAGTGGAATATGAAAGTGTGGCATAAATGCACGACTGTGAGAGCAATAGTCTATCAACTCATCTTCCAATAAATCTGGTTCAAGGCTGCTAATTCTGAATCGCTCTATACCCTTAACATTATCAAGTGCCTTTACTAAATCGATAAATTTCTCTTTAGTAGTTTCGCCAAAATCACCTATGTTAACTCCGGTAAGCACAATCTCTTTACCACCTTCTGCTGCAGCCTGTTCAGCTTGCTCTACGAGTGAAGCTATAGATGGATTTCTAGAGAATCCACGGGCATAAGGTATCGTACAATATGTACAGAAATAGTTACAGCCATCTTGAACTTTTAAGAAATATCTAGTTCTATTTCCTCTTGAACAAGAAGGTTGAAAAGTCTTGATATCCTTAGTCTTAACTGAATGAAATTGATGCAATGCTTCTTTGTCATCACCCTCTGTAAAAGCATTACTTAAGTATTGAATAAGGTTTGCTTTTTCATTTGAACCAAGAACAAGGTCTACCCCATCAATCTTGCTTACAGTTTCAGCTTCGAGCTGTGCATAGCATCCCGTTACAACAATAAAAGCACCTGGATTTTCACGTGCCATTCTGTGTATCGCTTGCCTACATTTATGATCTGCAACTTCTGTAACAGAACATGTATTTATTATGCAAATATCAGCTTTCTCGCCTTTTTCGGATGCAACAACACCCATTTCAGAAAGCATTTTTCCGAAAGTGGATGTCTCTGAAAAATTAAGTTTACACCCTAATGTATAATAAGCCGCTTTCTTACCTTGAAAAGCTGAACTATCTATCATATATATAATTAAATCTTTAATGAATTATAGACCAAGAATCTTACAGATCTTATCAATGATACCATCTGTGCTATCAGCAGCTTCATTAAGTTTTTCGCTGAGTTTCTCGTCTACTTTATCCTGAACTTTTTTACTTACCTTGTCTACAATCTTGTCAGCAGCTTTGTCCAAAGCATCATCAGACTTGTCCTTCTTATCTTTAGAGTTATCCTCTACTGCATCACTTTTGCTATCTGTGTCGTTACTGATTTCTTGGTTAGAAGAGCTATTCATCTTACTTTCATAGCATTTTACGATATCATCAGCATTCACAGTATAAACATGGCCCAAGAAACCATAAGAAACATTATGCTCACGACCATCAAACTTAACGTCACTTATTGAATAAATAATGTAGTTATGATAATTAAGCATATCATCTAGTGTAGAATCAACGGTATCATCTGATAACATCTTTGTAATGACATGCAATCCCATTGACAGCAAATCATCACCACCGTTTTCTCTTTCATTAATTTTATCCATAGCTTCAGTAAGCTCTTTTTTAATAGCATCTTTATGGCTATCCTTACTTGGGTTTGCTATTGCTAATATAATAATGATAGCTACAGCAACAATAGCTATAACTTTCCATCTTGGTTTCTTTTCTTTCTTTTCTTCTTCTTTTGGTTCAGTCTCCTGATTATTTGCATTGTTTAGATATGGAGGAACAGGAGGAGGAGTTTGTTGTACTTGTGTATTAGCCTGTAACATTATTCTCAACTCTTCAACTTGCCATGCTGGTGTCCAATCTGCAAAACCGTCAGCCCAAACAAGAGTTTCTGCTGTTATATTCTTATTCTTTACAAGAATTTCGGCACTAAAAGGTCCTACCTGTAGGCCGTTTTCGATAATAAAATAATTCATATAGTCTAATTTATTTTGAAATATGCATGCAAAGTTAGAAAAAGTTTTGATAAAATTTGCATATATCG
>JAGPJJ010000069.1 GCA_018054505.1 Prevotella sp. | reverse complement strand
GGACTTAATCAGATGAGGGTATGGATGCATACTATTTAAATAAAATTGCAGAGTATGTTACAGTAGTTTCACAGTTGGATACAAACGCACTCGTAGATGGGTACTATGATAAATACGACATTCTGCTTGAGCGTAGAAATTTTTAGAAGTTGAAAAGCATGTAGCGGTACAGGTACAGATTGGGCTCGGATTTGAGAAATCCCTTGAGGAAAAGAATTATCAGGTAATCGTTACACCTTTTGGCAATCTTTGAGTATTAAAGAAACTTCTGGGCACCACAGCCTGACTTTTATACAGGTGCAGAGGCATGAATGCTTGCAGGAGGAGCACATCATACAGTGTTCACATATGACCTTACAGCTGAGCAGATGGATGAGTGAGTTACCATGATGAGTATAGAGGCTGTATTTGTCGACAATGACACAACAATCAGAAAATTCAAGAAGGGACTTATGCTTGAAAATATTTTCTACAAATAAAGTTAATAATTACTAAAAAAAGGACAGCCGAGATGTGGTTGTCTTTTTTTATCGCTTAATATGTACACGAGTACAAATGGATATAAATGAAAAATTATGAAAAATAAACAAAATAACCTCTAAAATAATAACAAAAACAACAAAAATGTAAATACATATTGACAATACAAGATGGCGGAGTTATATTATGGATATAAGGCAACGTACACGTGTACAAAACAAGCAAATAGAGGAAGTATGGAGAAGATACCTGACGAGGTAGATTGCTCCAGGTATTCCGGAATGGAGACTATATGATTAAGTTAAAGAAAATTATGGCATTGGGGTTGTCAGCGTTGATGGTTACATCACTTGTTGGATGTGGAGGAACAACCAATGCAACAGAAAACAAAAAGTCAGACTCATCAAAAGGAACAGAGATTACTTTTTGGAATAGCTTTACAGGAGCAGACGGGGATATGCTTGTAAAGATGGTTGACAAGTTTAATAAAGAAAACAAGGATGGAATAAAAGTTAAAATGGATATTTCATCAGATTTTGATAGTCAGCTTTCTACAGCATTTGCTGCAGGTGAGGGACCGACAATGATACTAAGCTCAAGTGCCTATCGTTTTACATATGGGGATTATTTACAAGATGTAAGTGATGTTTTCGATAAAACAGATCTTGATAAGACGGATTTTATCCAATCATATTTGGATTATTGTTCAGATGATGACAAAACGTATTTTGTACCATTTCAGGTAGTGGGTTATTATATGTACTGGAATAAAGATTTATTTAAGCAGGCAGGGCTTGATCCTGAAACACCTCCTGTAAATTGGGATGAATGGGCAAAGGATGCTGCTAAGATAACTGATTCTAGTAAGAATATATATGGCTCAGGTATTTCATACGATTATGCATATCAGATTGCACATATTATGCAGAGGTTTGGCGGACTCGCTGTAACAGATGACAATGGCAAGTGGAAAGCTAATTTTGAAAATAATGCAGGCTATGAGAAATTCCTTAATATGTATAAAGATATGATCGATAAGGGGGATAATCCGGTAGAGGCTGATACTGATTCGATGGTAAGTGCGGGTCAGGTCGGAATAACAGTTGGTGGTCCATGGGTTACAGCAGGTCTGGATACAGCTGGTGTTGATTATGGTATTGGTCTTATTCCACAAGACGATGCAGGTGATATGAATTCAGTTGAAGTAATCGGATTTGGAATTACAACAGCTGCAAGTGATGCTGAAAAGGAAGCTGCTTACAAGTTTATTGAGTGGTGGAATACACAGGACAAAGATGGAAGTAGTCCGGCATTAGAGTGGTCACTTAAGAATGGTTTCCCAGCATATACATATTCAGTGCAGAATAATGATGAGTATAAAGCTAATAAGAAACTTAGTGCTATGTCAGCCGCAAATCCTGAAGCACCAACAGATTTCATAGTTGATTCAAATTTCCCTGGAATTAATGCAGTATTATCAGATGTTATTCCGGAAATGATTAATTCAGTTGCATTTGGTAATTCATCAGTTGAGGAGGCATTAACAAAGGCACAGGAAGCAACTCAGAAAATTGTTGATAAGTATAACAAATAGCGGTAATTGTCAAATTATAGTACAAGTAAGGGTGGCTTAAATAGTCACCCTTACGAATAGAAAGGATGGAATAAGTGATGGAAAAAATCAAAAGGTATTGGAATAAGCCATCCAGAAGTGCATATCTGTTTATAGCTCCATCAATAGTATTATTGATATTGTTCAGTATAATTCCTTTAATTATGGCGTTTGGATTAAGTTTTTTTGATGTACCGATTACAATGAATCATGCAACATTTATAGGATGGGATAATTTTGTTGAAGCATTTCATGATCCGCGATTTATAAACAGTTTGAAGGTGACAGCAATTTTTACTGGAATAGAAGTTCCTGTTCAAGTGTTTGGTGCTTTGATAATTGCGGCGTTTATAAGTAAAAATAATAAAAGGAATAAGTTCTTACGTGCAGTGTATTTCCTCCCAGTAATTTGTTCTGCAACTGTAATTGGCATTATGTGGAGAATGATTCTTCATTCAAATATTGGATTTATAACAGCTGTATTACAGTCCATGGGATTAGGAAAAATTAACTTTATGAATACTCCGGGACTTACAATTTTTGTAATCTCGTTCATATCAATATGGAGAAGTTTTGGTATTTCAGCAATAATTTATGTTACAGCAATTCAGCAAGTATCACCATCGTTGTATGAAGCAGCACAAATGGATGGTGCAGGAAAGATACTTCAATTTGTTAATATAACAGTTCCTTCTATAAGGCCTACATTTTGGTATATTATGATGACGAGATTTGCTGGAGCGCTTCAGATTTTTGATATTATATATGTGACAACAAATGGTGGACCAAATTATACAACAGAATCAACAGTTAGTTATATATATTCCAGAGCATTCTCATCAAACTCAAGTATGGGATATGCATCGGCAATGTCGGTGGTACTTTTCATTATCATCATGTTCATTACCGTTTTGATGTATAAAAGAATGGTAAAGGAGGACTGATGATATGAAAAAGAAAAAAACAATAGGCATTGGCAGGTTTGTTTTTAACATACCAGTCGCTTTAATTCTAATAATTATAGCTATGATGGTTTTGGTGCCAGTTGTTTGGGTGACATTAAGTGCATTTAAAACGGAGAAAGAAATTATATCATGGCCACCTACATTTATTCCGAAAACATTTACATTGGAAAATTTTGTTGATGTACAAGGAAGAATAGATATTATTCGTTACATCATGAATTCTGTAATTTATGCAGGTGCAACAACAGCGTTAGCGGTTATTGTGAATAGTATGGCGGGATATGCATATGCATTTTATGATTTTAAGGGCAAAACAGCTTCGTTTCTTATGACACTTGCAACAATGATGGTTCCATTTCAGGTTATTATGGTTCCGTTATTCTTGGTTGTATATAAAATGGGAATGTATGATACATATTGGGGTCTTATAATTCCACGAGTAGCTGTTGCAGGATCAATTTTTATGATGAGAGCTGCGTTTACAGGAATTCCAAAAGAGATGGCAGAAGCTGCAAGAATAGACGGTTTAACAGAATTTGGTATTTTTTGGAAGATAATGCTTCCACAGGTGAAGCCAGCTGTAATTACACTTGTTATTCTAAGCGTAAATGGATCTTGGAATGACTTGTTATGGCCTATGATTGTTACAAGTAGTACAGAAATGCGTACTCTTGCAAATGGTTTGGCATTGTTTATCGGACAGAATACAATAGAGTATGGAGCTGCATTTGCAGGAGCTCTAGTCTCATTACTTCCAATGTTTATTCTATATATGTTTGGACAAAAGTATTTTGTTGAAGGCATGAGTAGTGGCGGATTAAAAGGATAGGAGTTGAATAATATGGAAATTACAAAGATTATATGTAATAAAAATTTCCAAATTGATAAGGTGGATTCTCGGTTATTTGGCTCTTTTCTCGAGCACATGGGAAGAGTTATTTATTCAGGAATATATGAGCCGGATAATATTAATTCTGATGAAGACGGATTTAGAAAAGATGTGTTAGAACAAGTAAAACAAATGAATGTAACTACAATTCGTTATCCGGGAGGAAATTTTGTTTCTGCATATCACTGGGAGGATGGAGTTGGACCTAAAGAAAAAAGACCTCATAAGATAGAATTAGCCTGGAAATCCATTGAGACAAATGAATTTGGAACAAATGAATTTATGAAATGGGCAAAGAAAGCTAATATTAATCCTATTTTTACAGTGAATTTAGGAACTCGTGGAGTTGAGGATGCAGCACATTATTTGGAATATTGTAATTTTCCGGGTGGTACAGAGTATAGCGATTTACGTAAAATGCACGGAGTAGACAAACCTTATGGTATAAAGCTTTGGTGTCTTGGAAATGAGATGGATGGAAGCTGGCAGGTGGGACATAAGTCAGCGGAAGAATATGGAAAACTTGCGGCAGAGACAGGAAAAGTGATGAAGATAATAGATCCGGAAATTGAATTAATTGTTTGCGGAAGTTCATTGTCAAGCATGGAAACTTATCCGGAATGGGATATGGAAGTGCTTGATAAGGCATATGATATTGCAGATTATCTTGCGTTACATCAGTATTATGCAGGCCAGGAAAAGGGAACACCGGGATTTCTTGCTCAATCGCTTGACATGGAAGAATATATCCATACTATTAGATCCGCAGCCCAGGTCATAAAACAGAAAAAGAAGTCAAAAAAAGATATGAAATTCAGTGTTGATGAGTGGGGAGTATGGGCTGTACCTAGCAATACTGTTAATAATGAATTAAATGAAGAACCATGGCAGATAGCCCCTGCAATAAGTGAGCAGATATATACTCTTGAAGATGCTTTGCTTTTTGCAGAGATGCAGATGGTTATTCTTAGGAATGCAGATGCAATTAAAATTGCATGCCAGTCTTTACTTACTAACATAAGTGCTTGCATAATGACTGAAAAGGGAGGAAATCACTGGTTGCAGACAATATACTATCCTTTTTATTATTTTGCAAACTATGCAAAAGGTATTGTGATGAAAACTATGAGTGATGGTCCCGCTTACAGCTGTAAAGAGTTTCCAAAAGTATCATATATAGATAGTCTGAGTGTTTGGAATAAAGAAGAAAATGAATTAGTTTTTTTTGCAGTTAATCGTGATGAATTTAGTAAACAGGTGATTTCTTTACAATTGTCAGATTTTGTGTCAGAAAAAGTGATTGAAAGCATAAGTATGACAGCAGATGATAAAAAGATGACAAATCAGTATAATCATGAGGCAGTCAAACCTAAAACAGTCAATAATGCAAAAATTAATAATCAGGAGGTGAAAATAGAATTAGAGCCATTATCATTTAATATGGTCAGAATAAAAATAAAATAATACTATAAATTATGGAATGATATAGAGAAAAGAGACAACTCATTGTAGAAACCATGATATTCATGATATAATCATATTAGTTTTAAGTTAATGTATATATGAGTTTATAATATTTTGTATGGGGGATATGTATATGGCAATTACAGTAAATCAGATAGCAGAAAAGTGTGGTGTTTCCAGAACTACGGTACTTAGAGCATTAAATGGCGGAAGTGTATCAAAGGAAACAAAAGAACGCATACTGCAGGTCGCAAAGGATAATAATTACCGACCAAATTTACTTGCTAGAAGTCTTAATCATGGAAGAACTATGTCGCTTGGTGTTGTAACTATTAATATTGAAAATATGTATTTTGTACAGTCTTTGAACACAATTAATAAAGAGGCAGATAAAAGAGGGTATTTTACTAATATAGTAGTTTGTGACGATAGCCTTGAATGGGAGAAAAAACTTATTCAAGGTCTTGCCGAGAGACAGATGGAGGGAATATTGATAAACCCAATAAATAAAGGCGAGAGCTTTGAACAATTTCTCTTATCATTACATGTTCCAGTGGTGTGTATTGGCAATCAGGTATCAGGAAAAATAACAACCGTTCAGGTAAATGAAATGGTTGCAACCATGGATGCGGTAAAACATATTGTATCAAAAGACTATGAAAAAATAGTATTTGTTTGTCCACCTTTAGAGATGAAAGAGACACAAAATACTTACACACATGAGCAGAGGGAATTAGGTTTTAGAGCTGCTATGGGAATGTACCCGGATGTAGAAATGAATGTGATAGGCAGAGAAAATTTTTTACAAGATGTTCAGTCTGTTTGTAAGGATGGTTTAAATAAAAAGACAGCTTTCTTATGTTCTGGAGATAGTTATGCTCTTATGATAATGCAATGGGCTGCTAAAGAAGGCTATGAGATTCCAAAAGATTTTGGATTGATGGGATTCGATGATATAAGTGTTTTACAATATATTTCTCCAAAGCTTACAACGGTATCTACGAATGTTGAAGGAGTTGCTGCTACTGCTGTAGTTGAACTTATACAACAGATAGAATCTGAGGATTATTCACCGAAGTCTATATATTTAAATCACAAAATTTTGGATAGAGATACATTGTAGTAACTGCATTCATATTTCCTGAATTTTCAAGGAGATTCAAAATATGAATAAGAATAATTTTGTTGAAACAAGTTATAACAAACCGTTTATTATACAACGGGCAGATCCATATATTTATAAACATATAGATGGAAGTTATTATTTTACAGCCTCCGTACCAGAGTATGACAGAATAGTGTTACGTCATAGTGATACAATGATCGGACTGAAGGATGCAGAGGAAGTAACTATATGGAGAAAACATGAAAGCGGAATAATGAGTGTACATATATGGGCTCCGGAACTTCATTATTTGGATAATAAATGGTTTATTTATTATGCAGCAGGGGACATTGATGATATATGGGCTATAAGACCATATGTTTTGGAGTGTGAAGGGCAAGATCCTGTTAATGATTCGTGGAAAGAATTAGGTTTAGTTAAGAGGAATGATGATTTTTCTTTTAATGATTTTTCTTTAGATATGACTGTGTTTGAAAATAAAGGTAAGAGGTATTGTGTGTGGGCTGAGAAAGTAAATATTGGAAAAAAGATATCTAATCTATATATTGCACAGATGAAATCAGCCACGGAATTAGCTACACCACAAGTTTTGTTAACATCACCTGATTTTGAATGGGAGAGAGTAGGATTTTGGGTGAATGAAGGACCGGCATATCTTGAGCATAATGGTAAAATTTTTCTGACATATTCAGCGAGTGAAACAGGAGAATGTTATTGCATGGGTATGCTAAGTATTGATGAAAATAAAAATCTATTGAATCCACATGAATGGAAGAAGGAATATAAGCCAATTCTAAATACTGATATTGATAAACAGATATATGGTCCAGGACATAATTCATTTGTTAAGGATGAAAATGGTAATGATATAATGATTTATCATGCAAGACAGTATAATGAAATAATTGGAGATCCTCTTTATGATCATAATAGGCATGCTTATCGAATGAAGATAATTTGGGATATAGAAGGTAATCCGGTTTTTGATTATGAGAATAATTTTTAGAACGGTATTGTTTTTGGGAGGAAAATATATATGCAAAAACTATTTAAAAGAATAATTTCAACATTAACAGCAATTGTTGTTATTTGTGCGTGCGTTTTGCCTGTACAGGCAAAAATTGATGGAAATGGTGCACTTGTTTATAAATCGGATAATAGTTCTACTTTTGATCCGGGAGGGGCTACATATTCTAGAATTATATGCTTAAAAAACAGTGGAAGTTCAAATGGAACTTTATTATGTACATTTGATCAGTTAAAAAAAGTTACGGTAATGGTTAATGGTAACAAAGTTTCAAAACAAGTTTATCCAATTTATCAAAGCACAGACAGTGGAAACAGTTGGAAATTAATTTCTAATGTATATGATAAAGAATATGGACTTTTACGTACATCACAGCCATGCCTGTATGAACTTCCAAAGCAAGTCGGTGATATGCCGGCAGGAACTATTTTGTTAGCAGGTAATATATTTGATGATGATCCTTATAAACAGTCAAGAATTGTTATTTATAAGAGTTTGGACAGTGGAAAGACATGGTCTTTTTTAAGTGAAGTTGATAATGGAGGACCTTGTACATATGATCCTAGTGTTACATCTACTACTACTACAGTATGGGAACCATTCCTGAATCTGAGCAAGGATGGAAGGTTGGTTTGTTATTATTCGGATGAGAGACAGAAAGCAAATGGTGTCCTTCAAGCAGTTTCGTTTAAAACATCGTCTGATGGTAAGAATTGGAGTTCATTATCGAATGTGGCAGCAATAACAAACAAAAAAGACAGACCAGGTATGATTACAGTTAGTTCGCTGCCAAATGGTAAATATATTGCAACATATGAAGTTGTTAATAGACCAAGTATTAGTAAGAATAATGCTATAGTATACTGTAAGTTTTCGGATGATGGGGTTACATGGGACGAAGGTAGCTTAGGAACAAGAGTTGCACTTAGTAACGGACGAGGTATTGGTTCATCCCCTTATGTAAAATGGGTAGATGCTGGTGGACCCAATGGTATGGTTATTATATCTGCAAAATGGGCAACTGATTCAAGTGATAATATAAATGGTGGACAAAATTTTTATGTGAATTATAATCTGGGTAAGGGTGCATGGGAGAGATTACCTATGGCTGTTACTTATGACGCTAGCGATACATCAGGCGGATATTTTTCAGGATTTAGTCAGAGCTTTGATGTGAGTCCTGATAATGGTGTTTTATATCAAGCAACAAATGTTGAAAATTTTGGTAATAAGAAAACAATTAAAGGTGTGAGCTATAATTTAAATGATGTAAGAGTTGGTACACTTCCACTTAATGGAACAATTTATGAAGCTGAAAAAGCAAAGTTATCAAATGTTAAGGCTGAGAGTGCAGTTGATGCTTCAAATGGTCAGGAGGTTCGTTATATTAACGAAACAGACAGTATTGTTGATTTTGAAAATATAAAAGTATCAAAAAGTGGAAATTATACTATTTTAGTAAGATATTCCAATGGCGAGACAATTGAAGCCTCTCATACTGTGACAGTCAACGGAACAACAATTGGTACTATAAATTATCCGGTTACAGTAAATTGGGATAGATATCAATGGTCAAAGTTTACATGTTATTTAAAAAAAGGTGTCAATTCAATCAGGTTTACAAAAAATGTGGGTTTTGCAGAGATGGATTGTATAATGATTGATAATACTGATAGTGATTTTGTTATTGAAAATGAAAATAGTGGAAAGTATCTTGAAATTAAAAGCGCATTGACAACGGAAAATGCAGATGCAGGACAATGGGGGGTTACAAATAATTGGTGTCAGAAATGGACATTTGAAGATGCAGGAAATGGCTATTATAGAATTAAAAATATGAATTCTGGTTTATATCTTGAAATAGAAAATCAGAGTAAAGAAAATGGAGCAAAAGCT
>JAGPJJ010000068.1 GCA_018054505.1 Prevotella sp. | reverse complement strand
GAAAAGTCGCCACTATCAAAAAGAAGCAAGCTCTTATCCTTAGCTCTTTCCTGATCAATCATCGAAATACGACGAATGAAACCAGCACGACCAGCAAGTAATGTGTCAGCAAGAGTTGTTTTCAATGGAAGAATACAACTATGAGTATCATTCGTATGTAATATTGTCAGATGCTTTTGTGCAAAAGAAACAGAAGCAAGACAACATAAAACTGAAATAAACAGATATCTAAATTTCATATAATTCATTTTAATCAATTAAACACTATCTAACAACAATTCTGCCTTCTACTTTAGAATCAACAGCTATACCATGAGCCATTTTATCACGGAAATAATTCATAATAATATATCTAACATTATTATCCGTTCCTTTAGGAGATACGACAGCAGTTCCATACTTCAATGCATCCAACCCATCATTACCCTGAGCAAGATAATCAAGTGTTGCAACACGGTAAGTGGCATTGTCATCAAGATCTTTGCCATTGATTTTTGCATCAAGTAGTCTACCATCTTTGGTAATGACCAAATTGGTTCCATGACTTAAACCTTCACCACCCAACTTAGCTACCTCTTCAAACAGTTCACGAACTTTAGAACCAGAAAGAGTTAAAAAACAAATCTTATTTTCAAAAGGAGCAACATCAACAACATCACCATAAGTAACCTTACCTTTAGCAAAAGCAGCTCTAATGCCACCGACATTATATAATGCAAAGTCTACTTTCTCATTAAACCCATTACCACCCCACTGCAAAATATCAGCAAGAAGATTAGACAATGGACTTTCTGGCTTGTGAGAAGATAAGTATTCGGCAGTTTCACCAACAACAGGGCTCATGATGCTATCCACCGTATGCTCATAAGGAGCAAGAAAAGCCTGAGCCTCCTTATCCGGAGAAACATCATAGCAACTATCAACCAAAATACGACTACGACTGATGTCAGTCAACTCATAATGTTGCCTGCAAGAAGACACACCTAATACTGCAGGAACAATCAAAAATAGTAATGATTTCTTGTACATAAGTTTGTAATTAACTGTCACAAAGGTACTTATTTTGCATGAGAAAAAGAAGAAATATTGTTAAATTCAAAAAAAAACTTCATGTATAGCAACTCTAAGTCTAAGCTTTTTTGTAACTTTGCACAGCTTTTCGGCGAAACCGCTGGCAGCAGAAGAGTTGCATGCTAAGTTTCGTTGGACGATAAACATATTTAATTATAAGAAATGGATTTAATTAAAGTTGCTGAAGAAGCATTTGCAACCGGCAAAGAGTTCCCAAAGTTTAACTCTGGTGACACAATCACAGTCGCTTACAAAATTATCGAGGGTTCAAAAGAGCGTATCCAGCTCTACCGTGGTGTTGTTATCAAGATTTCAGGTCATGGTGAGAAAAAACGTTTCACAGTTCGTAAGATGTCAGGAACAGTAGGTGTAGAGCGTATCTTCCCTATCGAGTCACCAAACATCGATTCAATCGAAGTTAACAAGCGTGGTAAAGTACGTCGCGCTAAGTTGTACTATCTTCGTAAGCTTACAGGTAAGAAAGCTCGTATCGCTGAGAAGAGAACTGTTAAGGGAGAATAATCCTGAGAATCTTCAGAGAAGAAATAAAAAGAGGTCATGCACACAGCATAACCTCTTTTTTTATTTCTTAGTTGTTGTCTTTTTCTCATCATCCATAAAAGTATTCTTTAAACTTTCCCAGTCCTGGAATCCAGCAAATAATGCCAATCGATCCAACGTTTCATGAGAAGGTTTTTCGGCACCAGAAAGATAATGCCAGATTTTCTTCAATGAAGATGATTTAAGATTAATGTGATGCTGAGAGAAAAATAGAGACATTCTCTCAAAATCATTACCAATCTTCGCTTTTTCTACTAGTTTTGTTCCCACTTCCTTAAGCAGGAAACCTATTTTACGTTTCATAACCTAACGAAATATTTTCTCAGTTGCAAAGGTAATAAAAAAAATAGTATTATCTTTGCAAAAAGTTTAATTAACCCTCAAGAATGAAAGAATTAGCTTTAAAGTACGGATGTAATCCCAACCAAAAACCTTCCAGAATATATATGGAAGATGGAGAATTACCAATCGAAGTCATTAACGGTCGCCCTGGCTACATCAATTTCCTTGATGCACTAAACAGTTGGCAATTAGTAAAAGAATTGAAAGATGCCACTGGAATGCCAGCAGCAGCAAGTTTTAAACATGTATCACCAGCAGGAGCAGCTATTGGTTTGCCTCTTAACGATACACTGAAGAAAATTTATTTTGTTGACGACGTTAAAATTCCACTTACGCCATTGGCTTGTGCTTATGCACGCGCACGCGGAGCAGACCGCATGTGTTCATACGGAGACTTTGTTGCCTTAAGCGACACTTGTGATGCAGCTACAGCAACTTTGTTGAAACGAGAAGTAAGTGACGGCGTTATTGCCCCTGACTATACTCCAGAAGCTATCGAGATTTTGAAAGACAAGCGTAAAGGCACTTACAACGTGATAAAGATTGATCCTTCATACACTCCTGCTCCAATAGAGCACAAGCAGGTATTTGGTATAACTTTTGAGCAAGGACGCAACGAGATAAAGCTTGATGATCCTAAGCTATACGAGAACATTCCTACTAAGAACAAGACTTTCACAGAAGAGGCTAAACGCGATTTAATCATTGCGCTTATCACACTTAAATACACACAGAGTAATTCTGTTTGTTATGTAAAAGACGGACAAGCTATTGGCATTGGAGCCGGTCAGCAAAGTCGTATACATTGCACTCGTCTTGCAGGAAGCAAAGCTGACACATGGTGGTTGCGCCAAGCACCAAAGGTGATGAATCTTCCTTTCAAAGAAGGTATCCGCCGTGCAGACCGTGATAATACTATCGACGTATATATCAGCGAAGAGCATGAGGACGTGCTTCGTGACGGAACATGGCAGATGTTCTTCACAGAAAAGCCAGAAGTGTTCACAATGGAAGAGAAAAAGGCTTGGATTGCCCAAAACACCAAAGTGGCACTTGGAAGCGATGCATTCTTCCCATTCGGAGACAACATAGAGCGCGCCCACAAAAGCGGTGTAGAATATATTGCACAGGCCGGAGGCTCTATTCGTGATGACAATGTTATTGATACATGCGACAAGTATGGCATAGCAATGTCGTTCACAGGAGTACGTTTATTCCATCATTAAAATAAATATATGAGTGATATCGACGAAATTATCGAATTGGGTATGGTCTTTAAAAAAACTTCTACTGACGAAGTCAAAGAAGATAAGGTAAAGACCAAAGCCAAAAAGAAAAAGTACATCACCGGTGCTCATGGATCTGGTAGCGCACGCCAAAAGGCGAAATACCGCGAACAAAGATCTAACAGGCACAAGTAAAAAGAAAGAAAAAGCTCCCTCGAAAAGGGAGCTTTTTTAGTATTATAAAGTCAAAATAATCTATTTCTTCGCAAAGTAATTTCGCTCAGTCTTCACTACACCATTTTTAATCAACAGAGACACTTGTTGTAATGACTTATTATCATAGTCAAATACAGAAGAAGGATTTAATCTATGTCCTTTGAAAAACATTTCGAAATGTAGATGCTCAGTCGTCGCTCTTCCCGTTCTACCAGTGAGTCCGATCACTTGACCAGCGTTTACCTTATCACCGCATTTAACTAGATTACGTGATTGATGACCATACAAAGTTTCAAGTCCATTATTATGTTTAATCCTGATACAATTACCATAGCCAAAATAATTTCCAGACATCGTTACCACACCATCAAAAGCAGCACATATATTATCATTTGGATGCGTCTTTAGGTCAACACCTGAATGATGACGAGCACCGCCAAAAGGACTTATGACATGACTTTCTGGCAATGGATAAGACCATTCGGATTTAGCAAAGTCAGTGAAATCAATTTTGCTTTCATTATCTGAAGGACCTATATTTTTACCTTCCTTAGATTGTTTATCAGAATTATCTATAACAGATACATCTACATAATTTCCATTCTTTTTGCACAAGACAGTCTGCTTGCGCAATATATGGCTATTCAAGTCAATAAATGTTTTTGGATTCACTCGACCGCCATTAATCATTAAAGAGAATTTACAATATGTTCGTCCTGCGTCTGATCCAACAATAGCGACAGTTTGTCCTGCCTTTACACGCTGTCCTACGTTTACAAGGTTCTGTGCATTGTTTGCATAAACAGTTTCAAGACCATTATCATGCCTTAAAACGACAACATTTCCAGAGCCAGTTACGTTACGTGACAAACGAACAACTCCACCAAACATAGCCTTAACAGCGTCACCAGCTGATGTAGAAATTTCAAGTGCCTGATTATCATCAACCACTTTGATCTTTCCTACAGGCAAAGGAAAAGAATAGTTATTGCTTTGAACGACACTAAAGTCTATGCTAAAAGCATTTGAATGTTCAAAAAGCCCTGATGTAGGAATAGCTATCTGTTGCTGTTCAGCAGCAGAGAACGTTTTTTTTGCCGGAGTCATAGCAGACATCGTCACTATAAGAGAAACACCCAGCAAAAAGTGTTTCAAATTTAAATTCATAAAGATTCATCAAAGGTTAAATGTAAAAATAGTAATAGCTGTCTGAAAGTGGATTGACACAATCGACTATTCAGCAATCATTATTCCAGAGAATATTCTTCCCGAATGCTGTCCAAGCTTGCGGGCTGAGAAATAATCCTCGGAGCGAGAGAAAGTACATATTCCAGACATCGTGATATGATCATTTTTAAGTCCAGCCTCCATCAATTGAATACGATTACATTCAGGGAGATTAATATGCCATTTTTCGTATTTCTTGGAAATCATCGGCATATTGAATCCAACAGCTTCAAACTGTTGATAAACTTCATCACCAACTTCAAAGTTTTCCATAGATATACCAGGTCCAATCACAGCCTTGATGTGTGCTGGATTAGATTTATAAACATTGCACATTTCCACAATAGCCCTATGTGCAATACGATTAAGAGTTCCACGCCAACCTGCATGCACTGCAGCTATGGCATGGTGTTCTTCATCATAAAGAAGAATTGGAATACAATCAGCTGTAGAAACTCCGATACACAAGTTTTTTATATCAGTAAGCACACAGTCAACACCCTCAAGAAGCATCTTTCGGATGTTTTCTGGCATACTAAAAAACTCTGGAGCTATAGTGCGGCATTCAATTCTATGAATCTGATGAGGAATTATTATATTATCAACATCAACACTAAGTTCTTCAGCTAAAGCCTTTTTGTTTTCTGCGATACACAATTCATCGTCACCACAGAAACTATTAATATTAAACTCGCCGAAACTATCTTTACTCACCCCACCCTTTCGAGTAGAGCTGAAAGCTTTCACACTATCGGCAACATCATAATATTTCAAGACAGGCTTAATCATTCCGCATTATTATCTTCATCATACTCGAAGTCATCAAGATCTTCGATATCATCATCATCAACAAACTCTACATCATCATCATCGGCACCTTCAGCATGAATTTCTTCAGCAAATACGGCCATATCTTTATCACGATGCACAAGGGTATCTTCAGATACAATTTCCTGTAACTTATTGCTTTCACTATTCAGTTCACGCCACAAGACATCTTTCAGCTCATTTAGCCCAAATCCTGTGACTGATGAAATAAACACTACCGGAAGAGAATCTGGTAAAGTTTCTTTCAACATTTCAATCAATTCGTCATCAAGCAAGTCACACTTTGTCACCGCCAACACACGATGTTTGTCGAGCATGTCTGGATTAAACTTCTTTAGTTCGTTAAGCAGAACTTCATATTCATGCTTAATATCATCAGAGTCACCCGGAACCATAAACAAGAATAGAGAGTTACGCTCAATATGTCTGAGGAATCTAAGTCCAAGTCCTTTACCTTCACTAGCGCCTTCAATAATACCAGGAATATCAGCCATCACGAATGACTTATTATCATGATAACCAACAATGCCCAATGATGGTTCTAATGTTGTGAAAGGATAATTTGCGATTTTAGGACGAGCACTTGACAATGAAGAAAGCAAAGTAGACTTACCAGCATTTGGTAATCCTACAAGACCCACATCAGCAAGAAGTTTCAATTCGAGGATGATATTCATCTCCTCCATTGGTTCTCCTGGCTGTGCATATCGTGGAGCTTGATTAGTAGACGTACGGAATTGGAAATTACCCAATCCACCACGACCACCTTTCAACAAAAGCACTTCCTGTCCATCGTAAGTCACATCACAGACATACTTACCTGTTTCGGCATTATATACCACGGTACCGCAAGGCACATCAATATAGAGGTCCTTACCATCGGTACCGTGACATTTATCTCTACCACCATTACCTCCATGTTCAGCAGCCACGTGGCGCTGATACTTCAAGTGAAGCAATGTCCAGTAGTTATGATTAGCTCTTAAATATACGCTTCCGCCATGTCCTCCATCACCGCCGTCAGGACCGCCGTTAAATTGGTATTTCACATGACGCAAGTGCATGGAGCCTCTTCCGCCCTTACCAGAGCGGCAATAAATCTTAACGTAGTCAACGAAGTTGGATTCAGCCATTATTTATTTGTCTTAATTTAATTATTCAGCAATGCTATCAATAACATCACAAACACGTCCAAAGATTTCTTCTAATGTTCCGATACCTTTAACATGATAGTGCACGCCTTCTTTCTCATACCAGTCGATAAGTGGAGAAGTCTGTGTGTGATAAACGTTCAGACGCTTCTTAATTGTCTCTTCGTTATCATCGCTACGTCCACTTTCTTTACCACGGTTGATAAGACGAGCCATCAATTCCTCCTCAGGAACATCAAGTTCGATCATAGCAGCAATTTTGTGACCACGTTCTGAAAGCATTTTCTTCAAAGCCTCAGCCTGTGGAGTAGTACGTGGGAAACCATCGAAAATCACACCCTTATGGTCTGATCCGAATGTATCATAAACACTTGCAAGGATATTAACCATCAAGTCATCAGGAATAAGTTGACCATTGTCAATATAACCCTTTGCAGTCTTGCCAAGTTCTGTACCATTCTTGATTTCGTTACGAAGCACGTCACCTGTAGAGATGTGTCCGAAACCATACTTTTCAATCATTTTGTCACTCTGAGTACCCTTACCGGCACCAGGAGCTCCGAAGATAACAATATTCTTCATTTGTTTCTTTATTATTATAATTTATTTCACTGTCTCTATATCATCACAAACGGTATAGATATCCCTAAGTTGGCGACCTTGCTGGTCATAATCCAAACCATATCCAACGATAAAATCATTAGGAATTTCCATTGCGGCATATTCTATATTCAAAGGCACCTGAAGCTTTCCTGGTTTAAGCAGAAGAGTACAAATATGAATAGCCTCAGGATTGCGTGTGCCCAAGCTCTCTATCATATTCTTCATTGTGAAACCAGTATCAACGATATCCTCAACAATAACTACTGTTCTTCCTGCGAGGTCTTCATTCAGACCTATAACTTCTTTGATCTTACCTGTAGAAGTGGTACCCTGATAAGATGCCAGTTTCACGAAAGAAATCTCACAAGGGATGGTGATATTGCGAATCAAGTCTGCCGCAAATATAAACGAACCGTTCAATACTGCCAGCAAGAGTGGGTTTTTACCATCCATATCCTTGTTGATCTTATCAGCAACAACCTTAACACGTTGCTGAATCTCTGATTCAGGAATAAACGTTTTAAACGTTTTGTCCTTGATTTTAACAAAGCTCATAGTGCGAATTAAAATATTTTGTTGCAAAATTACTAAAAATATGTGGAACTATACCTACCGATTAGCATTAATTTTGTATTTTTGCAGCATTATGAAGATATTTAATAGTACTCAAATACATGAGTTAGACAATTATACTATAGAGCATGAGCCTATTTCTTCTATCAACCTTATGGAGAGAGCGGCTAAGGCTTTAACACAGGCTATCACTAATATTTGGACGACAAAAACACCGTTTGTTGTATTCGCCGGTCCTGGCAATAATGGTGGTGATGCACTTGCTGTTGCACGCTTGATGGCAGAAAATGGATACCAAGTGAGTGTTTATCTTTTTAATATACATAGCCATCTGTCTGACGATTGCGAAAACAACAAGAAAAGAATTACAGAATGTAAGCAGATTAAGGCTTTTACAGAAATAAATCTTAATTTTGATCCACCACAACTTGATGCAGAGACAGTTGTCATTGATGGTTTGTTTGGAAGTGGATTAAACAAGCCGCTTGCTGGAGGATTTGCCTCATTGATAAGATACATCAATAAAAGCAAGTCTAAAGTTGTAAGCATTGACCTGCCATCAGGACTAATGACAGAAGACAACACATACAATATAAGACAAAACATCATTCGTGCTAACATTACTTTCACATTGCAGCAATTAAAGCTGAGCATGCTTTTAGCAGACTGTCAGCAATACCTTGGTGAAGTGAGAGTGCTTGATATAAGATTATCTCATGAGTATATAGCCAACACATGCTGTCAATACTATATTTTAGAAGAAAATGATGTACGCCAAAGAATAAAAAGCCGCAACGACTTTGCCCACAAAGGCAATATGGGTACGGCTCTACTTATCGCTGGTAGCTATGGAATGGCAGGTGCAGCAGTGCTTGCGTCAAAAGCATGTCTTAAATCAGGCGCTGGCAAAGTTGTGGTACATTCTCCTAAACGCAATTACGACATCTTGCAGATTTCTGTTCCAGAAGCCGTATTACAGCTTGATCAGGAAGAAACAATATACTCAGAACCTGTCGACACAGATGATTTTGACGTATTAGGAATTGGTCCCGGCATTGGACAAAACGAGACAACAGCCATTGCTCTTATTGCACAATTACGACGTGCACAATGCCCAGTCGTTGCTGATGCCGATGCACTTAATATTCTTGGAAATCACAGAACTTGGATGCAGCAACTGCCACAAGAAATAATTATGACGCCTCATCCTAAAGAGTTCGACCGTATTGATGGTAATATAAGTAATGGATGTTATGAAAGACTTTCCAAAGCAAGACGCCTTGCTGAGCAGCTTCACGCATTCATTATCTTAAAGGGACACTATTCTGCACTTTGTCTGCCAGACGGAAACGTGATATTTAATCCAACTGGTAATTCAGGAATGGCTACAGCAGGAAGCGGAGATGTGCTTACAGGAATCATCACTGGTCTTCTTGCACGCGGATATTCCAGAAAAGATGCTTGCATCGTAGGAATGTATCTGCATGGATTGGCAGGAGATCTTGCTGCCCATGAACTAGGAAAAGAATGTCTTATTGCCCGTGATATTATTGAATATTTACCTTCGGCATTTAAAAGAATAAATGATTAATATGAAAAAGATATTTACTTTTATACTATGCGCAATGGCTTTAACAGCTAATGCCCAACAACCGGTAGAAGGAACTACATATTTTCTTCCAAAGAC
>JAGPJJ010000067.1 GCA_018054505.1 Prevotella sp. | reverse complement strand
TTATAATATATTTATGTTCAACACTATTTTAGCAATTATTCAGGTCAGAATAACAAACAAAGAATTAATGATAACATCGAAATCAAAGGTAATGTTATAAAAAAGTATGATAAACAGAAACGACTGTCATTATAAAAAAGAATATAGATATTGAATATTTCGTTTCATATAACTTATTGAAACCAAAGCTATTTGTCATTTAGTTACTTACCGCCAAGGCATTTTATAAAACCAAGAAGACAGGCAGAACTAGCAAACAGATTAATACGAAAAAAGCTCCGACGTCACGTCGGAGCAATTTCTCATTTTTTAATGTTTCAGTAATCTGCTTTATGTAGTTATGATCTTATTGAAAATCAGTTTTTATATCCTTTTTGGACGATGCAAAGATATACAAAAAATTGATTTAAATCAAATGGGCGCCTTTTTTAAACGTGAAAAGTTACGTAAACGTTTGCGACGAAATAAGTGTCATCACACCACCTGACTTGTACTTTTTTGTCATAGACTTACATACATTATTATAAAAAATTATAGATACGTTTCTATTAATTGTCAATCGAATTTATTATTTTTGCACAATAATTATATACATATACAATTAATGAAAGAATTTGTTATATCCGAAGTCAAGAATGAGACTGCTATCTTAGTTGGTCTTATCACAAGTAATCAAGACGAATCCAAGACTAAGGAATATCTTGACGAGCTTGAATTTCTTGCAGACACAGCCGGTGCCGTTACGGTTAAAAGGTATACTCAAAAAGTAACCGGTCCTAATTCTGTGTCATACGTCGGCAAAGGAAAACTTGAAGAGATTAAGCAATATATAGAAGACTGCGAAGAGAATGAAGAACCTATTGGCATGGTCATTTTTGATGACGAATTGTCTGCAAAGCAAATCCGTAATATTGAAAACGAATTACAAGTCAAGATTCTTGACCGTACGTCTCTGATACTCGACATTTTTGCCATGCGTGCTCAGTCTGCAAATGCAAAAACTCAGGTTGAACTTGCACAATATCGCTATATGCTTCCAAGACTACAACGCCTTTGGACTCACCTTGAAAGACAAGGTGGTGGTTCTGGTTCAGGTGGTGGCAAAGGTTCTGTGGGACTTCGTGGACCTGGTGAAACCCAGCTTGAAATGGACCGTCGAATTATTCTTCAACGCATAACTTTGCTGAAACAGCGTCTTGAAGAAATTGACAAGCAGAAGACAACCCAGCGTAAAAACCGTGGGCAAATGATTCGTGTTGCACTTGTTGGTTATACGAATGTTGGCAAAAGTACCATTATGAATATGTTGGCAAAGAGCGAAGTATTTGCAGAGAACAAGTTGTTTGCTACATTAGATACTACAGTGCGCAAGGTTGTTATCGAAAACTTACCTTTCCTTCTTGCAGACACAGTTGGATTTATCCGAAAATTGCCAACCGACCTTGTTGACTCATTCAAGAGCACACTTGACGAAGTACGTGAAGCTGATATCCTATTACATGTTGTAGATATCTCCCACCCTGATTTTGAAGAACAATTACAGGTGGTTGAGAAAACACTTAAAGACCTTGATTGCAGCGAAAAGCCTTCAATGATTATATTCAACAAGATAGACAACTATCATTGGCTTGAAAAGGAGTCTGACGATTTGACTCCAGAGACAAAAGAAAACGTAACTCTTGAAGAATTAAAGAAAACATGGATGGCACGATTGAACGACAATTGTCTGTTTATAAGTGCTAAGGAAAAAGAAAATGTTGACGAGTTCCGCACTGTCTTATATAAGAAAGTACGTGAATTGCATGTACAAAAATATCCGTACAATGACTTTCTCTATCCAGAAATAGACTAAAATCCATTATTATGAGACAACTTACAGACGAAGAAATAACTATTCTTGAAGACAGAAGTTGCTGGGCTGAAGATTGGACCAACGTTCATGTGTCTGAAGATTTTAAGCCTAACTACATGCATCGCGTTATGCTGTACGGCCAAATTAATATTGGTGCCTTCGAAAAGAATATAGAAGTGAGTCGCGGATTTCTGAAACACTCAGGTATTAACAATGCTACACTTCGCAACGTCACTGTCGGTGATAATTGCCTAATAGAAAATATTGGCAATTTCATCAACAACTATACGATCGGTGACGATTGCCACATCAGTAATGTCAGTTCTATGGAAACGACAGATGGTGCTACATACGGAGAAGGCAATCTAATATCTGTTCTTAATGAAGTTGGTGACGGAAATGTAATTCTCTTCAGCGACCTCAATAGTCAATTTGCCGCTTTCATGGTGAAACACTTTGGAGATAGATCTCTGAAAGATGCAATTCGTCGTCTCATTAATGAAGAAGTAGAGCGCAATCGTCAAGACCAAGCATATATAGGAAACAACGTAAAGATCGTAAACACCAAGGAAATCACAAACACGGTTATAAATGACTTTTGTGAAATAAATGGTGCCGCACGATTAAGCGACTGTACGATTCTCAGTTCTCCTAACTCAAATGTTTACATTGGAACAGGAGTTATATGTGAAAACTCCATCATCAGCGAAGGTTCAAGCATCATCAACAGTGTGAAGATGCAAGATTGTTTTGTTGGTGAAGCATGTCAGATAAGCAATGGTTTCACAGCATCTTCAAGCGTATTCTTCGCCAACTCATATATGAGCAACGGAGAGGCTTGCGCCGCCTTTTGTGGTCCATTTACAGCCAGTCACCATAAGAGTAGTCTGCTTATTGGCGGAATGTTCTCATTCTATAATGCAGGAAGTGCAACTAACTTCTCAAACCATGCCTATAAGATGGGACCAATGCATTATGGAGTTCTTGAGCGAGGAACAAAGACTGCAAGTGGGGCTTACGTCCTAATGCCTGCGAATATTGGTACATTCTCCGTATGTTTCGGAAAATTGATGTATCACCCAGACACACGTAATCTTCCATTTTCATATCTCATAGCCTACGGCGACACAATGTATCTTTCTCCTGGAAGAAACATAACTACAGTAGGACTCTATCGCGACATTCGCAAATGGCCGAAGAGAGATGTTAGAGCTATTGGAGGTCAAAAAAGTATTGTAAACTTCGATTGGCTATCTCCATTTTCAGTTGGTGAGATACTAGAAGGTAAAGCTATTCTCGAAAAGATACTTAATGCAAGTGGAGAAAATGCAACATCATACACGTATAATAATTACGTGATAAGTGCAAGTTCGCTTAATAAAGGAATAAAATACTATAACATAGCGCTTCGCATTTACATGGGAGCTGTTTTGAAGAGAGTTGTTAAGCGCCTGGGAGCTATTGAACCACCAGTAAGTAATATTGGACTAGGAAAATGGAACGACCTAAGTGGACTTCTACTTCCTGAAAGTGAAGAAAATAAATTGCTTGAAGACATTAAGAATGGCGATGCAGAAACCATACAAGATGTAATAGAAAGATTCAAGGATATCAACGACAATTATCGTGAGTATCAATGGACATGGACATACAAGATGATTCTTGACTATTACGGACTCACAGAAATTACCGAAGCCGACATTGAACGCATACGTATTGACTATATAAAGGCACGCCGTGCATGGATTGCCGAGATTAAGAAAGACGCAGAAAAAGAGTATGCCATGGGCGATGTGGATAAACACGTGCTTGATGACTTCATCCATAATTTGGATCACGAAATAGATTTCGAAAACTAAAAAATATAAAATGAGACTTAGAATTATTTTAGCATCGATAGTATTGACTATGGCTTCGTCAGCCATAGCCAAAGATTATCACTACACAACTGTCAAGGGAGATCCGATGCACGCACGCATCTACACTTTAAATAATGGTTTGAAGGTATATCTGAGCGTAAACACAGAGAAACCACGTATTCAAACTTACATTGCTGTACGTACTGGTAGCCGCAACGACCCTGCAGAAACTACAGGATTAGCTCACTATTTAGAGCACCTGATGTTTAAGGGCACAACGCATTTTGGTTCTTCCGACCTTAAGAAGGAAGCACCACTACTCGATTCGATTCAAAACAGATTTGAGGTTTACCGCACGATAACAGATCCTGCAAAGCGCAAAGCATATTATCATCAGATCGACTCTATATCACAGGTTGCTGCAAAATATAATATTCCAAATGAATATGACAAGTTGATGGCTTCATTAGGAAGCGAAGGCAGCAACGCATATACTAGCAACGACGTGACATGCTACATTGAGAATATACCATCAAACGAAGTTGACAACTGGGCTAAGGTTCAGGGTGATCGTTTCCAAAACATGGTAATACGTGGTTTCCATACCGAGCTTGAAGCCGTTTATGAGGAGTATAATATTTCACTTTCAAACGATGGTGAAAAAGAATATGACGCTCTTAACGCAATGATATTCCCAAAACATCCTTATGGAACTCAGACTACAATTGGAACTCAGGAACATCTGAAAAATCCATCAATACTGAATATAAAGAATTATTTCAAACGCTATTATGTACCAAACAACGTAGCAATATGTATGGCTGGTGACATGAATCCTGACGAAGTAATTGCCACTATTGATAAATACTTTGGTGACTGGAAAAAGAGCGATAATCTTTCACGCCCAGAATATGCACCAGTTAAGAACCTAACTTCTGCTGTTGATTCAACAGTAATAGGTCTTGAAGCTGAGAATTTAATGCTAGGTTGGAAAGCAAACAAAGCTAGCGATTTACAATGCGACACACTTGACGTTATTAGCTCAATCCTATATAATGGTCATGCTGGAATGTTCGATCTGAACCTAAACCAGAACATGAAAGTACAATACGCTGCAGCTGGGTTTGAGAATCTAAATGATTATAGCGAATTTCTTTTGCAAGGAGCTCCTAAAGAAGGTCAGAAACTAGAAGATGTACGCGCTTTGATGCTTGAGCAGATTGAAAAACTGAAGAAAGGTGAGTTTAGTGATGACCTCATTCCTTCTGTTATCAACAATATGAAACTCAGTTATTATACTTCACTGCAAAATAACAAGGACCGTGCAGACAAGTTTGTTAATTCATTCATCAACGGCATTGACTGGAAGGATGAAGTAGAGAGACTTGACCGAATTTCAAAACTTACAAAGAAAGACATCGTAGCCTTTGCCAATAAATTCTTCGGCAACAACTATGCATGTGTCTACAAGCGCATAGGAGAAGACAAAAATCAGAAAAAGATTGATAAGCCACAGATTACTGCTATCCCAACAAATAGAGACAAGAGTAGTCAATTCCTACGTGACGTAACATCATCTGAGGTTAATCCAATACAACCAAAATTCCTAGATTATAAGAAAGACCTTACATTCGGTAAGACTAGTAATGGACTTCCTGTTATCATGAAGCAGAACGCTGAAGATAAGCTGTTTGATCTTCAAATGAGATATGAATTCGGTAATGAAGCTGACACAAGATACTCATACGCAGCCAACTATCTTGATCTATTAGGCACAAACAAGATCAGTGCAGAACAGATTAAACAACAGTTCTACAAACTTGCATGTAACTTTGGAATCAACGTTAGTGAGAAGAATATAACAGTATCATTAAACGGACTTGCAGAAAACATGCCACAGGCTATTGCCCTTGCAGAAAATGTATTGAAGAATGCAAAAACTGATAAAACAGCATGGAAAAACTTTGTAGCAATGGTACTAAAGAACCGTGAAGATACAAAGAAAGAGCAAAAGAGCAACTTCAATGCTGTCAAGGCTTACGGCATATACGGAACCTATAATAATGTTCTTAACGACCTAAGCACAGAACAGCTACAGAACACAAATCCTGCTGACATGGTAGCATTAATTAAAAAATTAAACACTTACAAGCATACAGTTTTGTATTATGGTCCTGCAACAGAAAAGCAGTTAAACACTCTCATATCAAAAGAGCACAAGATTGCAACTAAACTAGCTGATGTTCCAGTAAACAAGCCATACATGGAGCAGCAGACTCCTAAGAATGAAATATTACTAGCCCCTTATGATGCAAAGAATATCTACATGACAATGTATCACAATGAAGGCAAAATGTTTAATCCAGCAGAAGCACCAGTTGCAGCTGTATTCAACGAGTATTTCGGTGGTGGAATGAACACTGTTGTTTTTCAGGAACTTCGTGAAGCTCGCGGACTTGCATACAGTGCAAGAGCATACTATTACAACATGCCAATAAAGAATCACCCACAATATGGAACAACATATATCATTTCACAGAATGATAAAATGATGGACTGTATACGTGTGTTCAAAGAGATTCTGGATACAATTCCACAAAACGAAGCTAATTTCAACCTTGCAAAGCAAAGTCTACAGAAGCAGCTTGCAAGTATGCGCGTCACAAAGATGAACATCATCAACTCATATATTAATGCAAAAGAAAGAGGATTAGATTATGATATCAATAGAAGCATATATAATGCTTTGCCATCTATAACTCTTAATGACATTGTAAATTATGAGAAGCAGAATATGGCAAACAAGCCATATCGCTATATCATATTAGGTGACGAAAAGAATCTGAATATGAATGCTCTAGAGAAGATTGCACCAATAAAGCGCATCTCAACAAAAGACATATTCGGTTATTAATAACTGCAAGTATTAAACACATATTATAAATATTATCAACAAATATGGCAAACAAAGTTGATTTCAAGTACGCTCCTATGTTCCAAGTGGGCAAGGACGATACTGAATATCGTCTTCTAACAAAAGAAGGTATTAGCAAAAGTGAGTTTGAAGGTAAAGAGATTGTAAAAGTCTCAAAAGAAGCATTGACACTTCTTTCACAACAGGCTTTCCACGATGTAGAGTTTATGCTTAGACGCGAGCATAACCTACAAGTAGCCGAGATTCTTAAAGATCCTGAAGCTAGCGAGAATGACAAGTATGTTGCTCTTCAGTTCCTGCGCAATGCAGAAACAGCAGTAAAGGGAATTCTTCCTTTCTGTCAGGACACTGGTACTGCAATCATCCACGGCGAAAAGGGTCAGCAGATCTGGACTGGTTTTGAGGATGAAGAAGCTCTTTCACGTGGCGTTTACAACACATTCACAGAAGACAACCTACGTTATTCACAGAATGCTCCACTAAACATGTATGATGAGGTAAACACAAAGTGTAACCTCCCTGCACAGATAGACATTGAAGCAACTGAAGGCGCAGAATATCGTTTCATCATGGTTGCCAAAGGTGGTGGCTCTGCAAACAAGACATACTTCTACCCAATGACAAAGGCTACTATACAGAACGAGAGTACTCTTCTGCCATTCCTTGTTGAGAAGATGAAGAGCCTTGGAACAGCAGCTTGTCCTCCTTATCACATCGCATTCGTAATCGGTGGAACATCTGCAGAGAAAAACCTTCTTACTGTAAAGTTAGCTTCAATTAAGTATTACGATAACCTGCCTACAACAGGCGACGAAACTGGTCGTGCTTTCAGAGATATAGATCTTGAGAACAAACTTCTTGATGAAGCTCACAAGATTGGTCTAGGTGCACAGTTCGGTGGTAAAGCTCTAGCTCACGATATCCGTGTTGTTCGTTTACCTCGTCACGGCGCAAGTTGCCCTATCGGTATGGGAGTTTCTTGTTCAGCAGACCGTAACATCAAAGCAAAAATAAATGCAGATGGTATCTGGTTGGAGAAGATGGATACAAATCCTGCAGAATTGATTCCTGCAGAATATAGCAAGCCTGGAGAAGGTGCAACAGGAATTGAGATTGATCTTGACAAGGGTATTGACTCTGTTCGCAAAGAACTTGCAAAATATCCAGTATCTACACGTGTAAACCTTAAAGGAACAATCATCGTAGCACGTGACATCGCACATGCAAAACTCAAAGCTCGTCTTGATGCTGGTGAAGATATGCCACAATACTTCAAGGATCACCCTATTCTTTATGCAGGACCAGCTAAGACTCCAGAAGGATATGCTTGCGGTTCAATGGGTCCAACTACAGCAAACCGTATGGATCCTTATGTAGATGAATTCCAGGATCACGGTGCAAGTCTTGTCATGATAGCAAAGGGTAACCGTACTCAGATGGTTACAGATGCATGCCAAAAACATGGTGGTTTCTATCTTGGAACTATTGGTGGTGTAGCTGCTGTACTTTCACAAAGCTCAATTAAGAGCATTGAATGTGTAGAATATCCTGAACTAGGAATGGAAGCTATTTGGAAAATCGACGTTGAAAACTTCCCTGCATTTATTCTTGTAGATGACAAGGGACACGATTTCTTCAAAGAACTGAAACCTTGGACAGGTTGTAGCTGCAATAAATAAACTTATCATTAAGATAAATAACTTCTTAAAGAGAACTTTCCACACCGGGAAGTTCTCTTTTTTGTATCTATACATCAACTATCAAAATTGGACCAAAAACATTATAATAAAAGTTTTTTTGGTAGTTTGACATTAATTAATTACTTTTGCAACGACATAAAGAAATTAAAGTCAAGGGGTGCTACCGCTATTGCGGATGCTGAGAACAGACCCATGGAACCTGAAACGGATAATGCCGACGAAGGGACAACAATAAAAATCCACGAGTTTATTTCAATCATAGTACCCCATCGTCAATAGACGATAAAGCAAAATGATTATAGGTATTAACGAATAAGCTTAATGAAAAAAGATTTGATTATCATTGCAGCTTTGTTAGCCGCAGGCGCAACAAAGGCAGAAACGACAGATTCCGTTAAAACGGTAAACCTACAAGATGTTGTTGTCAACGGAGTAAGAGCACAGAAAAATGCACCTTATGCCGTAGCTAACATTAACCAAGAGAAACTTGAAACATTCTCTAAGACTGGTCAGGAACTACCATTTCTATTGGCTCAAACCCCAGGTGTAATAGGCTGGGGAGAAAACGGATTGGGTACAGGAACCGCTCACCTTCGCATTCGTGGTGCTGCTGATTCCAGAATAAACGTAACGCTTGACGGAGTTCCATTGAACTCTCCAGAAGACCAGACCGTTTTCTGGGCTAACATGAACAGTTATTCAGCACTTATGAGAAGCGTACAGATACAACGAGGCATCGGTACATCTACAAATGGTGACGGCGCATTTGGTGGCACTGTATCATTGGCAACACTAGCACCGTCATACACTCCAAGCTTTGAACTGACAGGCTCTTACGGTTCATACAACACATACAATACAGGAGCTAGTTTCTCTACAGGTTTAATGGGAAAACATCTCATCTTTGACGGTGCCTATCACGAGACAGCTACAGACGGATACATACATGGAACTAGTGGACGCTCTGGTTCGTATTATGGCGGACTGACATGGATTGGAGATAATTTTCAAATAAGATATAAAAATATTGGTAACTTTGAAAAGACTGGTCAAGCCTGGAATGGAGTCACAGCTGGTGATAACGACATGTCACTGATGGACTACGGAGTGAAGACATATAAAGATATGTACGAAGCTGGCCTTGGCA
>JAGPJJ010000066.1:3033-9507 GCA_018054505.1 Prevotella sp. | reverse complement strand
CATTTGACTATCAGTATGGCTTTTAACTATCGTTTGCACACCAACAAAATAGCTTTTACAATTATTTTAAGAGAATATTATGTATTATTATCAAATAAGGAAAAACAAAAACGTTACAAAAGAAAGTTTGTACATTACATTGCACTTTCTTTTGTAACGTTTGATTATTATCTGTATAAAAATCACTTAAAAAGTGACACCACTAGATAAACCAGCGCTCCAAGCATCGCACTTACAGGAATAGTAAGAAGCCATGCTACCATCAAATCTTTTGTCACACCCCATCTTACAGCAGATAGTCGCTTTGTAGCTCCTACTCCCATAATAGAACCAGCTATGGTATGAGTTGTACTAACAGGAATCTTTAAATATTCTGTAAGAAATAATGTCAAGGCACCAGATGTCTCTGCGACAACTCCTTCAAACGGAGTTACCTTTGTAATCTTTGTACCCATTGTCTTAACGATTTTCCAACCTCCAGACATTGTTCCTGCTGAAATAGCAAAGAAACAAGAGAAAGCCACCCAATCAGGAATATCCTCTACAGAATGTATTCCCATGCCAAGATGAAGCGGATGAGCTGCAACAAGCGCAGCAGCGATGATACCCATTACCTTCTGAGAGTCATTCAGACCATGTCCAATACTGAATAGGGCTGAAGATACTAGCTGAAGATGTTTGAACCAAACTTCAGCCTTACTATGATTCATCTTTCGGCAGACATACAGCACTATCATTGATGTAATAAATGCTATGACCATACCAATAAATGGAGCCAAAAGAATGAATGCTGCAATCTTGAAAATCACAGAACTCTGAATAGCCTGAAAACCGTTTGCCATAATTGCAGCACCGGCAAAGCCACCAATAAGAGTATGTGATGAAGAAGAAGGAATGCCCTTCCACCATGTAAGTAAGTTCCATATAACAGCACCAATAACACCGGCTAGGATTATCGGCAACGTAATATATTGCTCATAAACTGTTTTTGAAACAGTGTTGGCAATACCAAACTCACCTATTATATATTTTGAGATGAAAAAAGCTACAAAGTTAAAGAAAGCTGCCCACAACACCGCTTGAAAGGGAGTGAGCACTTTCGTTGTAACGATTGTTGTAATAGAGTTGGCTGCATCATGGAAACCATTGATGAAATCAAAAGCCAACGCTAGAAATATAATTGAAATAAGTAATATCATAGATACTTATATTATTATTAAATCAATTATGCATATTTTACGATAATCGTTCTCAAGATCTTACCTACATGCTCTGCCGCATCGGTAGTCTTTTCAAGTTCATTAAGGATTTCCTTCATCTTGATTAGTTCGATTCCGTCTTTTTCATCCTCAAACAAGTTGATAATAGCTGTTTCATAAATATCATCACCCTCGTTTTCTAGATCATGCAAAGTCTTACAATGAAGTTTGATTTTTGAAGCATTCTTACGGATAGAAGAAAGTTCTTCCATTGATTCATTAATGCATTCAGCACCTTTCTTTACGATTTCACCCAAAGACTTTTCATAAGGATTATTCTGCTTTGGATTGTATATTGCTATACGTTTCGCACAACTGTTGATTCTGTCAATAACATCATCAAGTTTGTCTGCCAAAAGATGAATATCTTCACGATCGAAAGGAGTGATGAAAGAAGAGCTCAGCTCTTCGAAAATTTTATGAGACAATTCATCTCCTAAACGTTCCTTTTCTTTTATTTTACGAAAGAATTCTTTGCGTTCTTCTCCTGTTTTGCAATCTAGAGCACCTTGCAACATTTCTGATGCTGACAAGAGAATCTCTGAAACCTGTTTCAGATAGTCAAAGAACTTAGGTTCTTTAGGACCGAATTTGCTAAAAAAAGAATTGTTCATAATCTTGTTCTTTTTAATCACTTTTTAATAATTAATATTTTTACGCTGCAAAAGTATTAAATAGTTGTTACAAAACTGCTACAAATGTTTTATCAACTTGTTACATTCACTCCTTTTCTTCACTATTTTCTTCGTTCAGTAAATCCTCACCCCAGTGAGTTACGGCCTCGCGAGCCTCTCTTTCTATAATCTCTTTGGCCTTCTTTGGATAGAATATCATTCGCAAAGACTGGTTGTAATTGAAATAATTCCATATCCAGTTTAGCAATACGATAACTTTATTACGAACACCAAGAATTGAACGAAGGTGAACAACGAGCCACAAAACCCATGCTACAAATCCCTGCAACTTTATCTTGCTGAACTCAGCTACAGCCTTATTTCGTCCTACAGTAGCCATTGAACCAAGGTTCTTATATGAGAACGGTGTCATGCTCTTGCCCTTAACAAGACGACGAAGATTCTTTGAAAGTAGCTTACCTTGCTGTATTGAAACCTGAGCCAACTGAGGATGTCCGTTAGGATATTCCTTATCACCGCTCATAATACACTGGTCACCAATTGCAAATACGCCGTCCATGCCAGGAACTTGGTTAAATTCATCTACCTTAATACGGTTGCCACGTCCAAAGAAAGCCTTATCCATATTGCCAATCTGTACACCAGCGATACCACTAACCCATATAAATGTACGAGTTGCTATTTCACTTCCGTCAGCAAGCACTACCTTGTGGTCACGATAATCAGTAACCTTTTTATTTAGCAATATATTAACTCCCATCTTACGCAAGAATTCCTCGGCTTTCACTGAAGATTCTGGTGACATGGCAGAAAGAAGACGATTTCCTGCTTCAATAAGATATATATTCATTAAACTGCTATCCAAATCTGGATAGTCGTGAGGCAAAATAGTATGTTTCATCTCTGAAAGCACACCTGCTACCTCTACACCAGTTGCTCCACCGCCAACAATAACTACATTGAGCAATTCCTGACGCTCTACATTATTGGCACAAGTTATAGAACGTTCAAGGTTTGCAAGAATAGCATTTTGCAATCCCATTGCCTCGGCAACATTCTTCATTGGCATTGCTTCCTCAGCAATGTGCTTGTTTCCATAAAAATTCGTTGTCGCTCCCGCGGCAAACACTAGGTAATCATAATCTACCTTACCAATTGATGTCTGGATAATTTTCTTTTCAGGGAACACAGCTCTCACTTCAGCCATGCGAAAATAGAAGTCCTTACGATCCTGAAATATCTTTCTAAATGGGAAGGATATTGAACTAGGCTCCATACCGGCAGAAGCCACCTGATAGATAAGTGGTGGAAATTGATGATAATTGTTCTTGTCAATCAATATTACCTGCATACCTGAATGGCGTAGACTCGTAGCTAATTTCAAGCCACCGAAACCTCCACCTACAATAACTACTCTTTTCTTGTTTCCCTTTTCTACGTTTAAGCTCATACTGAATGATGATAATGAATATACAATTTATAAATAATGTCAGCTAAAATAGTCTTCTGCAAAGATAGCATCTTTTTATGAATTTATCACTAAAATTTGGCTGAAATTCTTAATATTTATTTATTATATGTCATATATCAATCGTTCTTCCTGTAACTAACCACAGCCCATGTACCCATAACGATAGAAAATGATATTAAGGCGATGAACTGAGACATTATTTCTAACAGACCTCCACCACGAATAAACACAATACGCATTGCATCTATGAAATAACGCATTGGATTTACATCTGTCAGATATTGAGCCCAATCAGGCATACTGCGCACTGGCGTGAACAGTCCACTTAACAGGATAAAACACGCCATGAAAAACCACATCACAAGCATCGCTTGCTGCATCGTGCTGCTGTAATTTGAGACGATCAATCCAAGTGAACTCATAACAAGTGCCATGATGATCGCGATGAGATATATCACTAACAATGGTCCTGCCGAAGTGATTCCATAAACAGCCCATGAAAGGATAAAGCATATTGTCATCACCACTAACCCTATCACCCAATAAGGTATTATCTTTGCCATGATAAACGAGAACTTGCCAACAGGTGTTACATTAATCTGTTCGATAGTCCCTACTTCCTTCTCGCCAACAATATTTAGTGCTGGCATAAAACCACAAAAGAGAATAAGCAATATCGCCATCAAGGCTGGTATCATAAACACTTTGTAATCCTGATAAGTATTAAAAAGGTTTAGTATTGATATCGGAAGTTTACCCGTTGATGGTACAACGATATTGGATAAGTAAGAAGCCCCCATCGAACCTTTTGTTCCGTTTACAGAGTTAGAGGCTATAAGGATGTTTGTAGGATGACCATTTACCAAATCACGTGAATAATGTTGGGGTATCACTGCTATAATATCAGCTTTACCCTTTTCCATTTCCCTCACTGCATCATCGTAAGATGGAGACATTCCTCTGAAGATAAAATAATCAGAAGCCTCAATTTCATGTACCATTCGCTGCGACGTTGTTGTTCTGTCATTATCCACCAACAGCAGTGATATGTTTTTTATTTCCAAGTTTGTAACCCATGGAATAACAAGCATAATCACAATAGGGAACATGACTATCATCTTTGGCAAAAACGCATTACGACGTATTTGCTTGAATTCTTTTTCTATTAGGTATCTCAGTATCATAATTCTACTCTAATCTTTTCTTGAATTTTTTAAGGCTAACAACGAGAAGGAAGATTGCCATTATTGTCATAACGCATACTTCTTTCCAAACCGCAGTGATACTCACGCCCATAATCATAATTTTTCTACATGCAGAGATAAACCATGATGCTGGTACGATATGCGCAATAAACTGTAATACGACAGGCATACTCTCTATTGGATAAATCATCCCCGAAAGTAAGATACCTGGTATTAACAGCACCATTCCTGAGGCTAGCATAGCAGCCACCTGCGTATTTGTAAGAACACTGATGAGCAGTCCCAGCGACAACGCCACAATGATAAACAACACAGAGACTGCTGAAAGAGATAGCAAGCTACCAGCGATGGGTACATGCACTACAAAATATGATATGGAAAGAATCAATATCAAATCTACAATACCCAGAATAAGATAGGGTATCATCTTGGCAATGATTATAAGTATAGGGCGAACTGGCGACACAAGGAGTATTTCCATTGTTCCACGTTCCTTTTCACGAACAATACTTATAGATGTCATCATCGCGCATATAATCATCAATATCATTCCCATTACTCCTGGCACAAAATTATAAGCACTCTCCATTCGTGGATTATACATCAACTTTATCAATGCCCCGCCATTCGATACTCCTGCCGAAGTAAGCTCGGAAAGTATAATCTGGCTGGCATAGTTCGCCTGTTGTATTGCCATATTTGGATCAGCGCAATCAGCAAGTATCTGCACCCTTGCCTCACCATCGTATATATGACTGGCAAAATCAGGACTGAAAACAATTGCCATATCTGCCTTATTTCCTTCAAGCATTGTCTTTGCCTCATCCGTATTTTGAACCTTGGCAGTAATATTGAAGTATGTTGATGCATCAAGACGATTTGCTATTTTCTGGGTAGCTTTGTCTATTGAAGATGATACTAGCACAATGCGCACATTACGTACCTCGGTGGTGATAGCAAATCCAAACAGAAACATCATCACTATTGGCATACCTATTAGTACAAGTAAGGTGCGGCGGTCACGCAATATGTGGCGTGCCTCTTTTATTATAAATGATATGAATGTTGTCATATTGTCAATCTGATTTTCGTTGTGCCTTTCGTGCTAACATTGTGAACACACTGTCCATATCGTTAACAGCGAATTGACTTTTTAGCTGTGACGGAGTGCCTAAGGCTTTTATCTGTCCGTCAACCATGATGGATATGCGGTCACAGTATTCAGCCTCATCCATATAGTGAGTCGTCACAAAAACTGTTATACCTTCTGATGCGGCCTCATAGATCAATGTCCAGAATTCCTTACGTGTTGAAGGATCCACACCTCCTGTTGGTTCATCAAGAAACACAACATCAGGCTTATGAAATATAGATACCGAGAAAGCCAACTTCTGTTTCCATCCGAGCGGGAGGTCCCTAACGATGGTGTTCTTATGTTCACTCATTCCTAAACGACTCAACAAAGAATCAGTTTTTAATGCAATCTCTTTGTCATCCATGCCATATATACCGGCAAAAAGACGTATGTTTTCCCACACCTTCAAATCTTCATACAAAGAGAACTTCTGACTCATATACCCAATATGCTTCTTTATCTGTTCGTATTCTGTGGAAACATCATATCCCCCAACAGTAGCTTTACCACCAGAAGGCTGGCTTAATCCCGTCAACATGCGCATCGCTGTAGTCTTGCCGGCTCCATTAGCTCCAAGGAATCCGAATATCTCACCTCTGTGCACACTAAACGATATGTGGTCTACTGCATGGAATGTACCAAATGTCTTGCACAATCCGTCAACAACAATCACATCATCGGCTGCTGAATGTTTTACTTCGTCAGAATGCGACAATGGTTCTGGACAGAACACGTCTTTAAACTGATTCAGAATATCATCAGGCGCTCC
>JAGPJJ010000066.1:0-2933 GCA_018054505.1 Prevotella sp. | reverse complement strand
TTTAGCGAAACATCGTCTAGCGCACATACCTTACAGAAATGTTTGGTGACATTATTTATTTCTATAGCTGTCATGATTAGCTTTGATTAATTGTGTTTAGAACTTCACTTCGCCATACATGCCTAACTTGATATATCCGTCATTCTTAACGAGAATCTTTACAGCATAAACAAGGTCGGCGCGTTCATCATCTGTCTGTATTGTCTTTGGAGTGAATTCAGAATGTTCTGATATCCATGTAACAGTGCCGCTATATTCTTTGCGTTTTTTGTCTCCATAGTCGCTAAACACTTTTACTTTCTGTCCTACTTTCACCTTTTCCAATTGTCCCGATGTGATATAAGCACGAAGATAAACATTGTTCATATCAGCTATCTTGAATAATGGTTTGCCGATTGTAGCGAAATCACCCTTCTCAACATACTTTTCAAGAATTACTCCACTTATTGGTGCAACGATATGGCACTTGCGCAATTGGTCTATAATCTGGGCACGCTCTATTCCTGTAGCGCTGCTTTGGCTAGACAGACTTCTAGTGCTGTTGCCCAACATAGATATCTGAGCTTCCAACTGTCTACGCAACACAAGCACTGCCGCATTTGCATCATCCAACTGCTTTTGATTTGCTGCTCCGTCTCTCACCAGTCCTGCTGATCTACGCTGTTCCTTTACAGCCGTGGCAATCTGTTGGCGCAATGCTGCAATCTGCTTCTGCACATCAGGTTTCTGATTTTCATACGTTTCCCTTGCCACACCCATTTGCATAGCTTTTAACTGCAACTGGACAGTATCAATAACTCCAACTTGCTTACCACAATCTATATTCTGACCTTCTGTAATATCAAAATCCATAATGCGTCCAGTCTGTTCTGCAGCCACAGTAACTTCTGTTGTTTCGAAAGCACCAGTTGCATCATAGTCTTTTTTGTCTGATGAGCATGCTGCAAACATCGTTGCCATTGAAACCAATATAATAAATCTTCTTGTTTCCATATATCTTTAAATATTAATAGTTGCCAATATTTTTAAGTTGGTAAATCTCTTTCAATAATTGAACTTCGTGCAAAGCCTTTGCTTGCTTTGCTTCGCTTTCAGCATTAATCTGACGCAGCATCTCGTTGATAGTTAGTGTACCATTTGCTACCTTTCGCTCAGCTTTACTTCTTATGCTGGTACGAAGAACAACGATTGCATCATCAGTCTGAATCTTCTGTTTCAGGTCAGTAATAACTGATGTTTCTCCAGCAGTTTGCAATCGTGTATTAAAAAGAAATGTCTCCCGATTACTTTCTATCTGTTGTCTATTTGCCTCAATCTGTCTTTTGTCATTCTTTCTTGTATATAGTCCGCCAATATTCCAAGTTAGTTTAGCTCCAGCCATTAGCATACTCTTGTTTATCATATCTAGTCCTGTATTCCCCCAAAGCCCAGAAACGAATAATCCGAATTTAGGTTTTAAGTTTACGTCAAGAGCTTTCTCGCGTTCATTTAATAATATAGTCTTTGCATCAAAAAGTCTCAATTCTGGTCGTTTCACTTCCATTGATTCAGGCATATCGCCAGACGGACGAGAGAAGGTTGTGCCATCATCAAGCTTTTCACCGATAAAAATAGCCAGCATCATAATGTATGAATGCCTCTGCTCCATCATACTTTTCATCTGTTGCTCGGCGTTAAGTTGTTCCACCTTAATAGCATCAATATCGCTTTGATTGGCAATTCCGTTCTTCATCATTGCTTCAACATTCTTTCTGCTAAGTGCCAAATCCTCTTGTAACAGTTTGTTTTGCTTGATTTGCTCATCAAGAAGTAATGTCCCAAAAAACATCTGATCCACTCTTGAATTCACGTCATACATTGAAACATTCAACTGTTCGTTACTCACGTTCGCATCAGCTTTGGTTATCTTTTTACGAGCAGCCACTGCACCGCCATCATATACACTTTGAGATACCTGCAACATGCCACCATATATATAGTTTTTGGTATCAAAGGTCGAAGGAAGATTCCCCTTTATCATATCTGTATGATAGGTTGCCAATCCTGTTACTGAAACTTGTGGTAAATTGGCTACAGAAGCGTTTGCGATATTATAATCACGCAGCCGTTCAACCAAATCATATTGCTTTATAAGCGGATAATTATCATGCGCTTTCTGTCTGCACTCTTGTAATGTTAGTTGGGCATAGCAGCCTGTGGTTGCCATAATTAATCCCAGAAGAATCATTCTTATTCTCATATCCTATATTTTTCTGCAAAGATATGTTGTTTCAGCAATAAAGTGATTATCTTTAATAATTGAAAAATGTTCTTTTTGTACGATATTCCAAAAAATATAGGCAAAAAAAGGGATATTTTATTATCTTTGAGGCATATTAACCAACAAATAGGATGATATGAATGGTAATAAGCCTATAAAACTGGATTTTGAACGCATACGCGATTATATACGACAAGGTATATTAGATAATACTGGTACTGCATATGTTGCTAAGGACTTTGCTGTATTATTGAGTTTCAACAAACTAAGAAAGAAATCCATCACATTAAACCAACCTTACAGATTTGATGAACTTCGTGTATGTCGCATAAAAAGCGGAACAGGAAAAGCAAATATAAATCTTATTGATTACTCTGTTAACAAAGGTATGATGTTGTTTATCGGGGCAGGAAGCATTGTGCAGCCAATATACTTCTCGCCAGATTTCGATTTTGAGGCAATATCTGTTAATGATGAATTATTGCAAATGCTCTTCAACGGAAGAGTTCCATCATGCTTAATCAGTGGTGAAAGTAAAACTCTAATTAGAATGACCGAAGAGGAAGAGTACATTTTTCACAGACTATTAGAAGACACATGGCATCTAATTCATTCTGAAAATCTTGGTATTGACATATTCTCTTGTGTCATGAAGGCGATGCTTTGTATGTAT
>JAGPJJ010000218.1 GCA_018054505.1 Prevotella sp. | reverse complement strand
AGATAATGGGACACAAAAAGGGCGAATATCAATATTGCTATCCTAATGATCATGTGAATTGTGGACAGTCTACAAATGATGTCTATCCTACATCTATAAGATTGGCAATAATCAGAATGAATAAAAAGCTTGTTGCCAGCCTTACCGGACTTATCAGTGCATTCCGCTATAAGGGTGAAGAATTTAGTGATGTCATCAAGATGGGACGTACACAGCTTCAGGATGCTGTGCCAATGACAAGCGGACAAGAGTTTAATGCTTATGCAAACAACCTTGAAGAAGAAATTTTGAATCTTGAACGTAACGTAAAGTTGCTTCATGAAATTAATATGGGTGGTACAGCTATCGGTACTGGTCTTAACGCTGTTCCTGGATTTGCCAAATTATGCGCTGCTAATCTTAGCAAACTTACAGGTGAACCTTTTGTTTCAGCTACCGACTTAGTAGAGGCTACCCCTGATACTGGTGCTTATGTAAGCTATTCTTCAGCATTGAAGCGTCTAGCTATTAAACTTTCTAAGATTTGCAATGACTTGCGTCTTATGGCATCAGGTCCACGTTGCGGTCTGAACGAAATAAATCTTCCTCCAAAGGCTCCAGGTTCATCTATTATGCCAGGTAAAGTAAACCCTGTTATTCCAGAGGTTACAAATCAGGTATGTTTCAAGGTTATTGGAAATGACACAACGATTTCTTTTGCTGCAGAAGCTGGCCAGTTGGAACTTAACGTTATGGAACCTGTAATTACAGAGTCTTTGTTTGAGAGTTTGGTTTGGCTGAGTAATGCTATTGACACACTTGTAGAAGAATGTGTTCTTGGCATAACTGTCAACAAAGAGCGTTGCTATGAAATGGTAAAGAATTCTATTGGTATCGTTACAGCTCTTAATCCTTACATTGGTTATAAGACTTGTACAAAGGTTGCCAAAGAAGCTCTTGAAACAAACCGTTCTGTATACGATATTGTATTGGAACAGGGATTGATGACACAAGAGAAACTTGACGAAGCATTAAATCCTAAAAACATGCTTGTTTCTCATAAATTTTTAAAGTAGAATACCTATTATTAAATTAAATAATCAGGGGGGAGAGTACAATAATATATTGTGCGATCCCCTTTATTTTTATATTACCAAGAAACATTTACTTTATAATATTAGTCTTATATAAAGTGAAATAACTATATTTGCAGAATACAATAACAATATTATAAAAGTATATAATATGCAAATACTAGTATCCTGTGCTAAAATAATGACCGGATGTGTTACATCTGATATTAAGTTATCAACAGAACCTGTATTTCAACATCAAGCCAATGATAATGTGATGCAGATGTTGAATTATTCTGTTGAGGAATTAAGTGACATGTTACGCGTAAACAAAGATATTGCTTTAGAAAACTGGAAACGTTTTCGTGCATTCCATGATAAAACAACTCGTCAACAAGCTGTGTTCTGCTATGATGGAATGGTATTTAAAAAGCTAGCTCCTGAAACTTTTTCAGACAGCGATTTACAATATGCAAACAGTCATCTTCTTATAAGTTCTTTTCTGTATGGTTTGCTTCGACCATTCGACATGATAAATAAATATAGGTTAGAGGGTGATGTTGTTCTTCCAAAGAATAATTCAAAGTCAATGTTTGATTTTTGGAAGCCTATTCTCACTGATTGGTTCATCAAAAAGATAAAAGCTGATGACGGTATTCTTGTTTACTTAGCAAGTGATGAAATGCGTAATCTGTTTGATTGGAAACGTGTAAAAAGTGAAGTAAAAGTTATCACTCCTAGTTTTAAAGTCATTAAAGACGGTAAGCTAAAGACTATTGTTATTTATACTAAAATGTGTCGTGGAGCAATGGCGCGTTACATTATAACAAACAAAATTACCAATATAAATGAATTAAAATCATTTGAATATGAAGGTTTCAGCATTGATGATTCAAATGAAGAATGGAATTACGTTTTATAAAAAATATAAATCTATCCGCTTGCGCGGTATTAGACTATAAATTATACTATACACAAATATGACAATGAAAAATAAAATACTATTATCTGTTTTACTTGCAATATTATCGTTACCAATTTTTGCACAAAATAGCAAACCAGATTCTATCATTAAGCCTTTGGATGAGAGATGTATTGTATCATTAGAAACATCTTTAGGCAATATTAAAATCGCTCTATATAATGAAACACCTAAGCATAGAGACAACTTTCTTAAATTAGTAAAAGAAGGGTTTTATAATGGTATTTTATTTCATCGCGTAATACCTAACTTTATGGTTCAAGCCGGTGATCCATCAAGTAAAACCGCAGTCTCTGGACAATTATTAGGCAACGTATCTTTAAATTATACTATTCCTGCTGAAATAAGGTTTCCACAATACTATCATAAACGTGGCGCTTTGGCAGCTGCCCAAGAAGAAAATTCGCAAGATCATGCATCATCTTCATGTCAGTTTTATATTGTAACAGGAAAAACTTTCGGTCCAAAAATGCTTGAAAAAAAGCTTAATGAACTCACAGAAAAATCGGGAGGAACTATAGTCTTTAATGACAAAATTAAAAACGATTATCAGACAATTGGTGGTGCTCCACATCTTGACGGACTATATACCGTATTTGGTGAAGTAGT
>JAGPJJ010000217.1 GCA_018054505.1 Prevotella sp. | reverse complement strand
AGATCTTTTTCTATTGGCAATCCTTTTTCGCGAAGTGCCTCAAGATATCCATGTTTACGTCTGCGCACCATATCCAGATGATTTGGTCCACCAATAAAAGCGATTCGCTTTGATCCTGTTTCTATTAAGTGACACGTTGCTGTCTGTGCAGCTTCATCACCATTCCCAACTACTTGTGAAAATTTCTCAGGAAGACATGTGCGGGCAAAGAATACAACAGGTATTCCCATTTCATATAATTGTTCAAAATGAGAATAGTCCACCGTGTCTTGTGCCAAGCAAGCAATAATACCTTCTACGTGCATTGAGATAAAGTTTTCTATTGCTCGCTTCTCCATCTCATAACTTTCATGACTATTTGCACTGATAACAGAGTATCCGGCTCTTGAAGCAAAATCCTCAATCCCGTCAAGAACAGCCGCATAATAATGAGTAACCAGATTAGGCACTATCACACCGATCACTCTCGGAGCCTCTTTGCGTAAACTTTGAGCGAAAGGGTTTGGCCGATAATTCAATTTCTTTGCCAAATCTTTAACTTTCTGTTTCATATCGTCCCCAACCTCGTGGCTATTTCTCAAAGCACGAGATACGGTTGCAATACTTACGCCAAGTTGGTCCGCAAGATCCTTTAATGAAGTTCTACGATGTTTCATTATTATATTTGAAGGTTGTTAGTCATTTGATATTTCTACCAAATGCAAAAGTACAAATAAAATGCAGATGCGCAAACGTTTACGTTGTTTTTTAGGCCATTTTAATAACAACTAGACAAAAAAAACATTAAATTTGTATCATGATTTAAAATAATGATGAATAGTTGATAATAAGTTAGTTAGAAAAATGTTTGGTTTATAATTGTCGTGAGACAATTTTAAACCTTTTTTTTATGTATGAAAGTATCAGAAAACTTAGATATAATATTCAGCAGAATCAACGAGTCCTGCCCTCAGTGCATACTTTGTTGCCTCATGCGCATTGTTAACTCCTAGTTTTCTGAATATATTCTTTCTATGGGTATTAATGGTATGGAAGCTAGAGATACGCTTTTCGGCAATTTCTTTTGTTGTCATTCCCAAAGCTATATCTTTCAGAATTTCAGTTTCTGTCTTTGTGAGATTGATATCCTCTTCCAGTTTATTTGGAACAAGCAGCATTTCGGTCATTCGTTGACAGATAAAGCGATTGCCATTTATCGCAAACATGATGGCCTCTGTGATTTCCTGCATGCTACTTTCCTTCAGCAATATACTAAACTTTGTTGATGTTGCAATAATGATTTTTGTAAAATCAATACTCAAATCTTCGCTGAAGATAATCCAACGCGTTTTTGTGAAGCGCTCATTGATAATAGCCAACTCTGCCGCATCATTGATATCAAAAATAGTATAGTCTAAAATAACCACACAATCCTGATCTTCATTCAAAGCCACAAAAAGTTCTGCCTTATCTTCTATATATTTGTATTCCACATTTTCCATGGAATTAATAATATACATCAGTCCAGCACGTGTTATATCTTGCTTGTCAGCTAACAGAATTCTCATAATTGCTTACATTTTACTGCAAAAGTAAGTAAAATAAATGAAAAATGACAAATATATCATTTATATTTGTCATTTTCATTATTATTAGAATGTCATTCTTAACATAAATCTAACTCCGTTTTTCTGTGCCGTCGGAAGTCCTGTATAATTGCATCTGTGTACATATTCCACATGGAATATCTTAAAGATATTATGTATTCCGGCTATAAGCTCCACATACGGTCTATTTGGGTCCATGATATAACATCCTCCTGGGAAATACATCAATGTATTATCCATTGCATTCTGAGGCAAAGTAGGATTGTTCTTGTCTGTTAGTTTTCCCCAAAGGGTCTTCACGCCAATATATTCACGCCATTTCAATTTCTTGAGTAAAGGAACTCTGTTGAATATCTTTCCGTTAAGGTCCCAACTCATGTCAAGACTTGCATAGCGGTCATTCAGGAATTCCATGTTGTTAATCAAGTTGAATGTTTCGTCTTCTACGATATAACTCAAGTTAGCTGCTGGCATAATCAGCAATGGATAAGGAACTTTGTTCCATTGTGCGCCCGCTTTCAAATACATGTCTATCTTTCCCCAACTATTCATCCAGAAACGTTTATAAATTCCTGCCTCTGAGAAGTTGTAAGCATAGTCGCCACCTAGCAGTCCCTTCACACCCATCGTATGGTTTACTGAGAACACTGGCGAATCCAGATTGATTGGTATTCGGCGTTGCTTTGTATTTATATAGGTACGACCCGGTGACAGTTGAAATCCAATGTTGAATTCAGTTGTGCGTATTTTTCCATTGTGGATAAAACGTCCCACCTGACTGTTATCAAGAGCCTCTAGTTCTGCCATCATATTATTTCCACTGCTCAACGGCATGAAGAATAAACGACCAGCAGCCTCATTCTGTTCCGTTTTCAAACCGATAGTAGTTTTCAATCCCCATTCAGATTCCCATTCAAAATCCAGTCTTTGGGTGTTGTAGAACATCATCTTGTCTACAGTAGTCCATTTGAATGCTGTAAACACATTATCCTTATCTGTTTGAACAAACTTATCAGACGGTGACATTATATCATACGTTGACGAGAATGTGATAGTTCTC
>JAGPJJ010000065.1:1315-9687 GCA_018054505.1 Prevotella sp. | reverse complement strand
TCTATTACACAACGTGTGTAATAGAATTACTCACGCTATGTAACACCGTTACACACGTTGTGTAATCAAGTTACACACGTCGTGTAATCGGGTTACACACATGCTGGTGTAATCTAATTACACACATGCTGATGTAATCTAATTACACACATACCTATGTAATCGGATTACACACACGCTGATGTAATCAAATTGCCCAAAAGGTTTTTAAAATTTAGGTAAACGTTTATGCATTCTGCTTCAAAAGCTATTTCCATACTTTCATATAGATTCTATCTCATTTGTAATTAGTATGTAGTAGCTTTTGGAATGATCCATGCTGTTTAGGACAGTCTATTTTTATGTTTGATATAAGTCACTCAGCATAATATATATATATGGTGTAAATAGCATATTTGGTGAAAATTCGCCAAAAACAGGCATGATTTCCAATTTAATGTCACTTTTAGGCCGATAATGTCACTTAATGTCACTGGCCAAACCCTTATAAACAAAGGGCTAGTGACATTATGACATTAGTGGCATTGAAAAAACTTTTTCTGGTACAATTTCTATTCCTTGAAAATACCTCACTAAAATGACGAAGAACCGAAAATATAATAGCAATTCGCCGACACAATTAACATACTAAATATCTTCAATATAATCCTGTAATAATGAGATCGTTAAGTAATTATCTAACAAGTGTTGATAAGAATAAATCTGCCTTTATTTACGTTAATCTTCAAGATAAATAAGACAAAAAACGAAAAAAACATAACCATAACAGCTGTAATACCATTAAAAAATAATATTTTTGCATTAAATAATTTTTACGGCATATAATATTTAAACGCAAAAATGCCATAAAAAGGAACATCATTAATGATAATAAATATAAACCACATGAGAAAATTATTAGCTTTTCTAATACCTCTTGCGTTTTTCGCCACAGCAAGCGCTCAGGTAAATCCACTAAAAGTGACCGAAAAGAAGCTTAAAAACGGAATGACCGTATGGATAAATGAAGACCATTCACAACCAAAAGTATACGGAGCTGTTGTAGTGAAAGCAGGTGCAAAAGACTGTCCAAATACTGGTATGGCACATTACTTTGAACATATCATGTTTAAGGGAACTGACAAAATAGGCACTGTAGATTATGCCAAAGAAAAGCCTTGGCTTGATTCAATCTCGGCTAAATATGATATTCTCGCTGAAACAAAAGATGCCAAGCAAAGGAGTATCATTCAAAAAGACATCAATCGTCTCAGCATTAAAGCAGGAGAATACGCAATTCCAAACGAATTCAGTTCCCTTATAACGTCATTTGGCGGTACAGGACTAAATGCATCCACATCTTTTGACGAAACAATATTCCACAATAGTTTTTCACCACAATATATTCATCAATGGTGTGAGTTGAATAGCGAAAGACTTATGTCACCTGTTTTCAGATTGTTTCAAGGCGAACTAGAAACGGTTTATGAAGAGAAAAACATGTATTCAGACAACATGCTGATGCCAGCAGCCGAGTATGCAGAATCTATGATCTTTGCAGGTACTCCTTACGCTGATCCTATCATTGGCAGTACAGAGAATCTGAAAAATCCAAGACTCGGGGAAATGAGAAAATTCTTCGACAAATATTATGTTGCTAACAACATGACTCTTATTCTCACTGGAGATGTAAACGCTGATTCGATAAGTAATATACTTGAGAACACATTTGGGCGCATACGTTCTGGAAACTTAGAAAAAGGACAGCCTTTCAAACTACAGCCTCTTAAAGATCTTGCTACATTAAAATTAAAGCTTCCAATACCTATTGTAAAGGCTGAAGGAATAGTATATCGTGCACCGATAGACAGAGATGCTGACTACAACGCTTTTACTGTTGCACTAGGACTTCTCAATAACAGCTCAGAAACAGGTCTTTTGGACTCACTAAGAAATGACAACAAGCTGATGTATGCAATTGCAATGATGTCACCATTTAAAGAAACAAACGTTGTGGGTATTGGATTTGTTCCTAACATACCTTTCGGCAGTAGGAAAAAAGCAGAAAAAATGTGCATTGAACAGATTGAGAAACTAAAGAAAGGCGATTTTTCTGATGAATTTTTAAAATCTACCAAACTATTACTTGTAAAAGATGCACAAGAAAGTCTTGAGAACATAGACAACAGAGCAGACGTGATGACAACTGCAGCATCTCACGGATTATCATGGAACAATGTTCTAGAGAGAGGAAAAGATATTGCAGCAGTAAGTCGTGAGGACATTATGCGAGTTGCTTCCAAATATTTTAGCGATGACTGTGTAAAAGCTATAAAAACATTCGGCCATTATCCGAAAGACAAAATTAGTCAACCTGGATACTCTCCGATAAAACCAAAACATGCTGGAGAACAGTCTGAATATGCAAAAGAGATTAAGGCTATGCCTACACAAGATATTAAGCCTAAATTAATTGATTTCGAAAAAGATGCAAACACCATAAAATTAGCACCAAAAGCAAGACTATATACGGTGAAAAATCCATCAAACGACTTGTTTAAATTGGAACTGATTTACCATGTTGGCTTTGATAATGATAATCGAATCAATGACGTAGCTGAATTCATTGGAAGTTTAGGTACTGAAAAACATACTAAAAATGAATTTGCAAAAGCAATGCAAAAACTAGGAAGTTCATATAGTATTGATGCAAACAGAAACAATTTTATAATTACATTGAGCGGTTTTGACAACAACCTTTCACCATCTTTGCTACTGCTACGCGAACTTTTAGACAGTGCAAAAGCTGACAAAAAGAAATTCAATGATATATTAAAAGATAAGAAACTAAGCCAAAAGACAGCATTTAAGGACAACAGTAGCATTTCAAATATAATGGAACAGAAAATAATATATGGAAACAATTCCATTTATATGAGAAGATGCTCAAATAAAGACTTTAAGAAAAACAAACCTGAGGATTTCATCAATCTGTTTAAGGATATACAAAACTATGACATGAGCATTGTATACAGCGGAAAACTTAATGATGCTGACGTAGAAAAAATCATTAAGCAAGAAGTACCTGTCGACAGATGCACAAAGGATTACGTGCCAGTAAACTATAAGTTGGAAGCTTATTCCACTCCTACGGTCTACTTTTACAACAATCCAAAAGCACGACAGACTGTAATAAGTTCATATATAAACATTCCTCAAATGCCAACAGAAGAAGATAGAGCACGACTGGAATTGTGGGGAAACTACTTTGGCTCAGGTATGTCATCTGTATTATTCCAAGAGATTAGAGAATTCCGTGCTTACGCATACTATTCACACGGATATACACTAACACCAGCATTGACTCGCTATGCTAATTATCCTACAGGATTTGCATCAAGAATGGGCGTACAATCTGATAAAAGTATGGCTGCGATAGAAGTTTTAGACAGTCTTTACAAGAATATGCCTTTAAGGGAAAACAACATTGCAGCAGCAAAACAATCTGAAATAAATAGCATAAACAACCGATATCCAAACTTCCGTAGTATGGGAAGCACCATAGATTCTTATATCATGAATGGTTATACAGCAGACCCAAATACGGCTGCCACATCAATAATTCCACAACTAGGCTTTAGTGACTGCAAGAAGTTTTATGACGATTACGTAAAAAACAGACCCGTAGTATATTATATAGTAGGAAATATGAAGACGATTAATCGTGACATACTCGCAAAATATGGCAAAGTTGTAGAATTGAAGAAAGATGATATATTTCGCAAATAATGACCATAAGTTAAAATAAATTAGTAAATTTGTCACTTCACTTTAAAGTATTACGATTATGGACAACGAAGTTTTAAAAGCTATTAGAGAACGTAGAAGTATTAGACGCTTCAAGACTGATCAAATAAACGACGAGGAACTGAAAACCATACTTGAAGCTGGAACTTGGGCTGCAACAGGTAAGGGAAAACAAGATCCACTGATAGTAGCAGTGCAAAACAAAGAAACCTGCGACATTTTGAGAAAGATGAATGCTGAAATTATGGGAACGGAAGCTGATCCTTATTATGGAGCGCCAACAATAATTATCGTTTTTGCTTCTGCTGACTGGGGAAACAATGTGAAAGACGGAAGTTTGGTTCTCGGCAATATGATGCTTGCAGCTCACTCTATAGGTTTGGCTAGTTGTTGGATAAATCGTGAAGATAAAATGTTTGAGACAGAAGAAGGCAAGAAGCTACTCAAAGAATGGGGATTACCAGACAACGTGATCGGAATAGGAGCACTATCAGTTGGTTATGCTTCATCTTACCCTCACACTGTGAAACCAAGAAAAGAAGATTATTTTAAAATTATAAAATAAAAAATAGCGGTTCGATAATCGAACCGCTATTTTTTTATATTGCTGTCCGATAAAAACAAATTGAAAGTTCTAAAGTCCTTTGTTTATGCGGATTTCAAGTGTTTTCCTAACAGAGGGGCTTACTTTTTCTTTTGAATAGTAACCAAAAGTAAATTGCTTTATATTACCATATATTAGACATAATAGCCTTGAAAAAGCACAAATATACTCATTGTAGAGTACTTTTAGTAACAACTAAATTTCGACAAAAGTTTTATCGGACAGCAATAATTTTTTTATTCTTTTTATCTTATCATAAAGATATATATGATATCACTTTCTTTGATGCACCAGAAAGACTCATAACAAATCTTCCTGCTGATTCACCAGAGTTCTTTAAAAACTCATCACCATTTTCAAACTTAGACATGAACTCACAGAAACTATCATAATCCGTGATTTCAAATCCTCCGTTAGCCTTCATCAATCCCTGAGCCTCTTGAAAATGCTTGTTGTTTGGACCAAATATAACAGGAATATCCCAAACGGCTGCCTCTAAGACATTATGGATTCCAACACCGAAACCACCGCCAACATAAGATACTGTACCATAATTATAAATGGAAGACAACAAACCGAAACAATCGATGATCAAAATCTCTGCGTCTGCTACATTGTCAATAGTAGCCTGCGTATAGCGAACCACCTTACGTCCCTCTACATGGTTGAGAATCTGTTTCAGATGATCTTCACCTATTACATGAGGTGCGATGATAAGTTTCCAATCCTTTTTATCATTGAAATACTTAAGGAATATGTCCTCATCAGGCTGCCATGAAGAACCCGCAACAAAAACCTTTTTAGCATTTTTGGTGAAGCTCTCTACAATTGGCAAATGCTTGCTGGCTTCTTTAATTTGGAGAACACGATCGAAACGTGTGTCACCAACGACGTCAACTTCTGTTATGCCAAGTTTACCAAGTAATTCTTTGCTTTCATTATTCTGCACAAAGAAATGAGTAAAGCACTTCAATACCGTGCGATATTGGCGGCCATACCATTTAAAGAACACTTGGTCGGGACGGAAAATACTGCTTACACTGTAAGCTGGTATATTACGATGCTTAAGAATATGCATATAATTATACCAGAATTCATACTTGATAAAGAAGGCCATCACCGGTCTAACGGCACGAAGGAAACGACGCGCATTGCGTATCGTATCCAAAGGCAGATAACAAATGATGTCTGCACCCTCATAATCTTTTCTGACCTCATAACCAGAAGGAGAAAAGAAAGTAAGCAGAATCTTGTATTCTGGATAATCTTTACGTATACTTTCTATTAACGGGCGCCCTTGCTCAAACTCTCCAAGTGAAGCTGCATGAAACCATATATATTTGGCATTCGGATCTACTTCCTCTTTCAAGATGTCTATGGCCTTGCGCTCGCCCTCCCACATTTTCTTGACTTTCTTACTAAAGAGGCTTGCGATTGCCACCCCTAAAAGATAAAGGTATATTACTATATTATACACTATCTCTGATGGTTATTTCTTCTTGTTGTTTAGTTACTTCAATACTTCGATTGCCTTACGCAAACGCTTTAGAGTCTCTTCCTTTCCAAGGAAAGCAGAAATATCAAACATTCCCGGTCCCTTTCCTATGCCAACAAGAGTGAGTCGGAACGCATTCATAACGTCACCCAACTTATATTCTTTTTCTTCTACCCATTTCATAACAACAGACTCTTGGTTTTCTACTGAGAAATCATTGATACCCTCAATAACTTCAGCCAATTCTGTCATCTGCTGTGCAGAATATTCTTTCCAACGCTTCTTTACAGTCTTCTCATCATAGTCAGATGGCTCAACAAAGAAGAATGAGCACAAATCCCACAATTCGTTCACGAAGTTTACACGATCTTTCATCATGTGCACAACCTCTGTAATTCGTTCCAAAGATTCGTCTATTCCATGACTAGCAACAATAGGTGCAAACAAAGCTGCAATCTCATCATCACTCTTACGAAGGATATACTCATGATTGAACCAAATACCTTTCTGATAATCAAACTTGGCACCAGCCTTAGAACATCTGCTAATGTCAAACACATTAACAAGTTCGTCTAGTGAGAACAGTTCTTGCTCTGTACCAGGATTCCAACCAAGAAGAGCTAGGAAATTGACAACAGCCTCTGGGAAGTAACCATTTTCACGATAACCTGATGAAACCTCACCAGTCTTAGGATCATGCCATTCCAATGGGAATACAGGGAAACCAAGACGGTCACCATCACGCTTACTTAGTTTACCTTTACCCTCAGGTTTCAATAGCAATGGAAGATGCGCAAAACGTGGCATTGTATCTTCCCAACCAAAAGCTCTATATAGCAACACATGCAATGGCGCACTAGGCAACCATTCCTCGCCACGTATAACATGAGTAATTTCCATCAAATGGTCATCAACGATATTGGCCAAGTGGTAAGTAGGAAGTTCATCTGCACTCTTATAAAGCACCTTGTCATCAAGAATATCACTCTTAATAACAACATCGCCACGAATCATATCATTTACATGAACATCGATTCCTGGTTCAATTTTGAAACGAACTGTATATTGAACACCGTCTGCAATGAGCTTATCAACTTCCTCTTTTGAAAGAGTGAGTGAGTTGCGCATCAGAAGACGAGTATGTGCATCATATTGAAAGTTATGTATTTCTGTGTGTTTTGCCTCCAATTCCTGTGGAGTATCAAAAGCGATATAAGCATTACCGTTGTCAAGCAACTGCTTAACATACTGCTTATAAATATCACGGCGCTCACTCTGACGATATGGTCCATGCTCACCACCGAAACTAACACCTTCATCAAACTTTATACCAAGCCAACGGAATGACTCAAGGATATATTCCTCGGCACCTTCAACAAAACGATGAGAGTCTGTATCTTCTATTCTGAATACAAGTTCACCTCCATGCTGACGCGCAAAGAGGTAGTTATAAAGGGCTGTGCGCACACCGCCGATATGCAAAGCACCAGTTGGACTAGGTGCAAAACGCACCCTTACTTTTCTTTCTGACATATCTAAAGATAATAATTTTGTGCAAAATTAATATATTTTTTTCAGTATTGCGTATTTTTTTAGTATTTTCGCATTGTAAAACAGATAATACACAGAGATAATGAATATATTAATGAAATACGAGAGCAAATATTGGCGCAATATATTTGCAAGAATTGCTCTAATAGCAATATCCGTTTTGGTTATTGTTTGGTTTATGCCACGCAATGAATCGCAGAGGATGAAATATGATATTGGCAAACCTTGGATGTATGGTTCATTTATTGCAAAATTCGATTTTCCAATCTATAAGACTGATGAAAACATAAAGTCTGAACAAGACTCCATGCTGAAACATTTTCAACCTTACTATAATTTTAATGCGAATGTTGAACGAAACGAAATAGCTAAATTCAAAAAAGACTTCAAGTTTGGTATTCAAGGAATGCCTATTGAATATATAAATATCATCGCAAATAAGCTACACCAAATATATCAAACAGGCGTTATAAACACACCAGAATACAGCAGTTTGGCGAGGGATACCACCAATATGGTCAGAGTAGTTGTTGGAAAACGAGCAAAAAGCGTTAGAGTCAACAAAGTGTTTTCTACGATGACAGCTTACGAGAAATTACTGAAAGATCACGAACTAACGAATTATAGACTAGAATTGCAGAAGTGCGATCTGACAGATTACATCGCGCCAAACTTATCTTATGACAAAAAGAGATGTACCACTGAAAGAAACGATTTATTAGGAAGTATCCCTCTTGCTAGTGGAATGGTAATGAGCGGACAGAAAATCATTGACCGAGGAGAAATTATTGATGACTACACATTTAGAGTCCTAAGCTCTTTTGAACGTGAAATGCAAAGGCGCAACGCCACCGTTACAGAGATTACAAACACGCTGATAGGACAGATTATGTATGTAACGATATTGATTACATTGCTCACAATATATTTAGCACT
>JAGPJJ010000065.1:0-1215 GCA_018054505.1 Prevotella sp. | reverse complement strand
ATTAGCCACGTCACAGATGGCGTGAAACTTGCTGAAAAATACGGATTGCCAAACATTATTAAAGACTTCATACTTACGCATCATGGCAAAAGTACAGCTAAGTATTTCTACATAAAATATAAAAACGAGCATCCTGATGAAGAAGTTGATGAAAGTTTATTTGAATATCCTGGACCTAACCCCTTCACTCGTGAGCAGGCTATATTGATGATGGCTGACACAACAGAAGCTGCTTCAAGATCTTTGGATGAATATACCGAAGAAAGCATAAGCAATTTGGTAAACAAACTAATTGATGAGAAAGTTGCATCAGGTTATTTCACAGAATGTCCAATCACATTCCGCGACATAAGTGTTGCTAAACACATATTAATAGAACGTCTAAAAGCTATCTATCACACAAGAATACAATACCCGGAATTGAAGAAGAAAAGTATTCCAGATACTTTCTCTGTGTAGTTGTTGCACATTATTTTTTAATGTGTGCAACATTCTTGCACAAAATAACCTATATGAGCATAAATATCGTTCGCATTTGTTAACTGGTTTTAAATAAACGACATATATTGTTGCATTTAGAACAATTCAGGTAACTTTGCGACGAATTTTTTTATAGGTTTTTAAAATGAATAAATTAAAATTTGCTTTTATAGCACTTGCAGTTTCTGCTTCACAATCAATTTGGGCTGGCGGACTGCTTACAAACACAAACAACGACATTGCTTTCAATCGCAATTTTGCACGTGATGGTGCAATTGGCATTGACGGTGTTTATTCGAACCCTGCCGGTGTAGCTTTTCTTAGCAAAGGACTCCACCTCTCTTTCAATGTTCAGAATGCATATCAAACACGTACTATAGTAAGTGGAATGACAATACCTGCATTTCAGGGAGCCCCATATTACCAGCCATTAAAAATGAATGGTGGTGATGAGAATGGAAACAAAAAGTTCGTCGGAGAAGCATCTGTACCATTTCTTCCTTCAATACAAATAGCAAAGAACTACGACAAATGGGGATTTCAAATGGGATTCTCACTAGTTGGTGGTGGCGGTAAATGTACGTTCAATGACGGTTTAGGCTCTTTTGAACGACAGATTGCTCTTATTCCTGCTGTACTTCAGAGCATGGGATTAACAACTACAACTCCTGGATATAGCGTAGATAGCTATATAAAAGGTCAGCAATATGTATTCGGTCTTCAGTTGGGAACAAC
>JAGPJJ010000064.1:6464-9702 GCA_018054505.1 Prevotella sp. | reverse complement strand
TATTTGACGGTTTGAATGATGTTCGTAATATCATTCCTTCTATAAAGTGGGCTAAGGAAGCTGGCATGACAGCACAGGGTACTCTATGTATCACAACATCTCCTGTTCACACATTGGAATATTATTCAAAGATTGCCGACCAACTTATTGAAGCTGGTGCTGAAGAGATCTGTCTTAAGGATATGGCTGGTGTAGGTCAGCCTGCACTTCTTGGTAAACTAACAAAGGCTATCAAGGATAAGTATCCTAACATTATTATAGAATATCATGGACATTCAGGTCCAGGTCTTTCTATGGCTTCTATTCTTGAAGTTTGTAACAATGGTGCAGACATCATTGATACTGCTATTGAGCCATTGGCATGGGGTAAGGTTCACCCAGACGTAATATCTGTATTGAGTATGTTGAAGAATGAAGGTTTCGATGTACCTGAAATCAACATGAATGCATATATGAAGGCTCGTGCACTTACTCAGGAATTCATTGATGAGTGGCTTGGATATTTCATTAACCCTGCAAACAAGATTATGTCTTCTTTGCTTCTTGGTTGTGGACTTCCTGGTGGTATGATGGGTTCTATGATGGCAGACTTAGGTGGTATTCGCCAGACTATCAACAACCTTCGTAAGAAGAAGGGCGAGGAAGAAATTTCTTTGGACGATATGCTAGTGAACCTCTTCAATGAAGTTGAATATGTATGGCCACGTGTTGGTTATCCTCCATTGGTAACTCCATTCAGTCAATATACAAAGAACATCGCATTGATGAATCTTCTTACAATAGAGCAGGGTAAAGGCCGCTTCGTAATGATGGATGATTCTATGTGGGGTATGATTCTTGGTAAGAGTGGTAAGATCCCTGGAACAATTTCTCCAGAGTTGGTAGAGTTGGCTAAGAAGCAGGGACGCGAGTTCACTGATGCTGATCCTCATACATTGTTGACAAATGCTCTTGATGACTTCAAGAAAGAAATGGACGAGAATGGATGGGATTACGGTAAGGACAATGAGGAACTCTTTGAACTTGCTATGCACCCAGAACAGTATCGTAACTACAAGAGCGGTCAGGCAAAGAAGAACTTCCTTGCAGACTTGCAGAAGGCTAAAGATGCCAAACTTGGTGCAAAAATAAGCATTGAAGAGGCTACAGCATTCAAGCATGCTAAGGCTGATGCTATTGTAGCTCCTGTAAAGGGACAAATTTTCTGGGAATTCCAAGGCGAAGGTGAAGCTGCTCCTGCTGTTGAGCCATTTATTGGTAAGGAATATAAAGAAGGTGATGCATTCTGCTATATCTGCACTCCTTGGGGTGAATTTGAGACAGTCAATGCTGCTCTTGGTGGCAAACTTGTAGAAATTAATGCAAAGCAGGGAACAAAGGTTAATAAGGGTGATGTCATCGCTTATATCCAGCGTCCTGAAGCATAATAGATAATATTACAATTTAAGATAGAGGGGATTGGGCTATGCCCTTTCCCCTTTTTTAACGTTTACCTATGAATTATCAGAATATTATAGATAAATATTATAACGAGGATAATCAATTGCGTTATATATTTATGACTCATAGCAAACTTGTAACTAAGCGTGCTCTAAAAATTTGTGACATGCATCCAGAATTGAATATAAATCGTAGATTTGTTGAAGAGGCTGCAATGCTCCATGATATAGGTATTATAAAATGTAATGCCCCTGGTATATATTGTTTTGGTAGTGAACCTTATCTGATACATGGCAGAATAGGTGCAGAAATGATGCGTGCCGATGGATTTCCTGAACATGCCAGAGTGTGCGAACGACACACTGGAGCAGGAATAGGAAAAGAAGAAATAAAAAGATTAGGACTTACACTGCCGTATGAGGACTTTCTTCCAGAGACGATTGAAGAGAAGGTGATATGCTACGCAGATAAGTTCTATTCAAAAACTCATCCAGAAGTAGAGAAGTCTATGGAAAAAGCCGAGAGAAGTCTTGCTAAATTTGGCGAAGATGGCTTAAAGCGCTTTAAGGAATGGGAAATGATGTTCGAATAAGGTTTAAAAAACAAAAAACTAAAGGTTAAGAATAGAAAACTAAAAACTTATTATTATCTTTGCAGACTGAATGAGGAAAATTTCGTTTATAGCAATTCTGTTGCTCGCTGTTATGTTTGTTATGGCGGGTTCTAACTTCCAATTATTTAAGAGGCACAAGAAGGCCTCTGCTGATTCAGTGGCTGTAAACGATTCTGTAAAAAGGGATTCTTTAGGGCGTGCTATTATTGACACTACAAAGATGGACTCTTTGCAGTTGGCTATCTATCATCATAATAAATTGATAGATGACTCTATACACCTTGATTCTCTTAACAAAAAGAAAAAAAATGGCATAGAATCTCCTGTAAACTTTTCTGCAAACGATTCTATGGTATATGATGCCCAGCATAAAGTAGCACATCTTTATGGATCTTCAAACGTGAAGTATCAGACAATGGATCTGAAAAGTGAGAAGATTGCTCTGAATATGGATAGTAGTATCGTTCATGCTACTGGCGTGTATAAGGATTCGACAAAGCAGCTAACAGGAACTCCTACATTCGCTATGGGATCGGATAATTACGAAAGTGACACCATGGCGTTTAACTTTAAAACAAAGAAGGGACTCATTCGCAATGTATATACCCAGCAACAGGAAGGCTTTTTGAGGAGTGAACTCTCAAAGCGCCATGATAATGGTGAAATATTTATGCAGCATGGACGTTACACTACATGTGACGAAAAACATCCAGACTTTTATATAGCCCTTTCTCGTGCAAAGGTGCGTCCTAATAAAGATGTGGTTTTCGGACCAGCCTATCTTGTGGTAGCCGATGTTCCGTTACCATTAGCTATTCCTTATGGATTTTTCCCTTTTACGAAGAGTTATTCAAGTGGTTTCATAATGCCAACTTATGGTGATGAAAGTACGCGTGGTTTCTATCTTCGCGACGGAGGATATTATTTTGCCATGAGTGATAAATGGGATTTGAAGTTGCTTGGTGAAGTTTATACGAAAGGTTCATGGGGTATAAGTGCTGCAAGCAATTATCGCCAACGATATAAATATAACGGCAGTTTCTATTTCAGTTATCAGGATACACAGACTGGTGACAAAGGTATGCCAGACTATACACAGCAGAAGAGTTTTAAAATTCAATGGAGTCATAGACAGGATGCAAAAGCAAACCCATTTAACAGTCTATCTGCAAGCGTAAACTTTGC
>JAGPJJ010000064.1:0-6364 GCA_018054505.1 Prevotella sp. | reverse complement strand
ACCAAATAGAAAGATTTTTGGTGATAAAATACAAACGATACGCCACGTTGTCACACCAACTGTAAGTTTTAGTTATGCACCAGACTTCAGTGCTTCTAGATATGGATATTATGAGACTTATCAGCGTACAAATTCTGATGGATCTGTTGATTTAGTACAGTATTCACCATATCAGAATGGATTGTATGGTGTTCCTGGAAAAGGAAAGACAGGAAGTATTAGCTTCGGCCTTGATAATAATATTGAGATGAAAGTTAGGTCTGATAAGGATTCTACAGGATTCAAAAAATTGAGTTTGATTGATAATCTTGGTCTCAACATGTCATATAACATGGCTGCAAAAGAAAAGCCTTGGAGTGACCTGTCTATGAATATCAGACTGAAATGGTGGAAGAATTATACATTCAATATGAATGCTGTATTTGCATCTTATGCTTATGAGCTAGATTCGAATGGTAAACCTTATGTCGGAAATCATACTTATTGGGGTATGGGGAAGTTTGGACGTTTCCAAGGAATGTCTCAGAATATATCATACACACTGAATCCTGAAAAGATTAAGAAATTGTTTGGCGGTGGCGACGATACCAAAAAGGATGATGACAAGAAGAAAAAGAATAAAGACGAGGAAGGTATAGATACAGACATTGAGTCGAATGTTGACGCAACGATGATAGACGGTCAGCGCAAAGCAAATAAAAAGAAGGATACCAGTAAGGCGGCAACAGACGATGATGGATACATGATGTTCTCTATGCCTTGGTCACTGACATTCGGATATGGTATCACTATGCGCGAGAATACATCGGGTACATTCAATACAAGCAGTATGCGCTATCCTTATAAGTTTACGCAGACTCTGAACTTTAGTGGAAACCTTCGTATCAGTGATGGCTGGAACATAAGCTTCTCTTCAGGTTATGACTTCGAAAATCATGACATCAGTATGACAACGGCAAGTTTACAGCGTGACCTTCATTGCTTTAACATGAGCTGTTCGGTCGTTCTTGCTCCTTATACAAGTTATAACTTTACATTCCGTTGTAACGCAAGTACACTTACCGATGCATTGAAATATGATAAACGAAGCGGATATAGCAATGCCGTACAATGGTATTAATCTATATAATACATAGATGATAACAAAAGATAGTATCGAGTCAGCATATTGTTTCTTTCATCAGAAGTGGAACATATATTCAAAGTCTTCGAGCGAAAGACAGCGAGACGACATTGAATATGCCATAGGAAATTATGCCAATGATATGAATCGTGAGTTGTATGTGGAAATGTCGGAAGGAAAGAGTGGATTCTTGTTGGAACATTCTGAATTTGCTGAAGACATTTCCAACGCAATAGATTACCTAGAGCGATTGCTTTAGTAAAAATAGTGCACTAAACAAAGACAAACTAGACATGTCTTAATGGTAAAATTTATGCTGATAATTTATGTCTGTTACAGATAAATAATCATAGAAAAATATCTAGAACAGGTAGATTATATAATATAAAATGGCTGAAATCTAAATCTGTGTTAATGTAGCACTATGCATTGCGGAAATAAAATAAAATTATTATCTTTGCAAAACAAGATAAAATAAATTATAATATAACTATAACCATAAAATGAGAACTGTTTACGAATTCTCTGTCAAGGACAGAAAAGGTAAAGATGTATCACTGAAAGAGTACGCAAATGAAGTGCTGCTCATTGTAAATACCGCGACTAAGTGTGGATTCACTCCGCAATATGAAGAGCTTGAAAAGATTTTTGAAACATATCATGCTCAAGGATTCGAAATATTGGATTTCCCTTGTAACCAGTTTGGTCAGCAAGCACCTGGAACAGATGAAAGCATTCATAATTTCTGCAAGTTAAACTACGGAACAGAATTTCCACGTTTCAAAAAGTTGAAAGTTAATGGCGAAGACGCTGATCCATTATATAAATTCATGGAAGAACAATTTGGATTTGCAGGTTGGGATGAAACTCATCCAATCTATCCTGTATTAGATAAAATGCTATCAGAGGCAGATCCTAATTATAAAGAAAGTCATGATATAAAATGGAACTTTACAAAATTCCTTGTAAATAAAAAAGGTCAGGTTGTAGAGCGTTTTGAGCCAACAGAAAAAATAAGTAATATAGCAAAGAAAATAGAAGAACTATTAAAAGCATAGTTTATGGAATATACAAGATGTCTTATCATTGGTAGTGGTCCTGCCGGATACACAGCGGCAATATATGCCGGCCGTGCAAACTTGCATCCAATACAATATTGTGGAATGCAAATGGGTGGTCAGTTGACTCAGACTACTATTGTTGATAATTTCCCAGGATACCCACAAGGTGTTGATGGAAATCAAATGATGATGGATCTACGTGAACAGGCTCAGAGATTTGATGTGGACTTGCGTGACGGTGAAATCATTAAGGCTGATTTAAGCAAGAAACCATATATTCTGACAAATGATCGTGGAGAAGAAATAGAAGCTGAGAGCGTGATTATCGCAACTGGTGCCACTGCAAAATATCTGGGACTAGACGATGAACAGAAATACATGGGGCAGGGTGTAAGTGCATGTGCTACTTGTGACGGTTTCTTCTATCGTAAAAAGGTGGTAGCCGTTGTAGGAGGCGGTGATACAGCTTGCGAAGAGGCATCATATCTTGCTGGACTATGCTCAAAAGTATACATGATTGTTCGTAAGCCATTCTTGCGTGCAGCAGAGGTTATGAAGAAGCGCGTTGCAGAAAATGACAAGATAGAAATTCTTTATGAGACTAACACTCTTGGACTATTTGGTGAAAATGGTGTTGAAGGTGCTCATGTTGTTTTCAGACAAGGCTTGGCAGATGAAAAGAAATATGATATAGCTATAGATGGTTTCTTCTTAGCAATAGGTCATAAGCCACAGACAGAAATATTCAAGAATGACATTCATCTTGATGAACAAGGATTTATAAAACTTGAAGGTAAAAACCAAAGCACTAACAAGGAAGGCGTATTTGCCGCAGGTGATGTATGCGATCCACATTATCAGCAAGCTATAATCGCTGCTGGAAGTGGTGCCAGCGCAGCCCTTGATGCACATGATTATCTTAACGAGATCGGAAAATAAACATTCCTGCAAAGGTTAGCGCTCCGTTGACCATTAGCAACTCGTAACCAAATTTATACCCGGTTGTATGTTGTGTTATTGTATCGATAGCAAAACATATAATCGGGCTTATTATTGCAATATATGGGACCATGCGATCATTTGTCTTTCGCTTTGTCAGTAGACCAAATGCAAACAGACCTAAAAGAGGTCCGTAGGTGTATGAGCATAGAATATAAATCGCATCGATCACACTGGTTGAATTAATTACTTTGAAAGCCAAAATAAAAACGACAAACAATAATGCGAAAATAAAATGAGTGATTTTGCGTAAACGTTCATCTTTGTGGCGTTCCATAATGTCGACACACCAACTTGTGGTTAAAGCGGTCATAGCACTGTCTGCACTAGAGAAGCTAGCAGCTACTATTCCAATAGTAAACAATATCACGACAATAGTTCCTAGACTTCCGGAAGCTGCAAACATAGGTAATAAATTATCACTCATTTCAGGAAGTGAAATGCCCTGCTTGTTTGCAAGCATCATCAATAAGATGCCCAGAGAAAGGAATAATAGGTTTGCTGGAAGAAATGCGAAGCCATAACTACACATGTCTTTCTGTGCGTCACGTAGTGACTTGCACGTAAGATTCTTCTGCATCATGTCCTGATCGAGTCCTGTCATTACAATAACAACAAATATGCCGCTAAAAAATTGTTTAAAGAAATTTTGCCGTGATACAAAATCATCAAACACAAATACTCTGCTGTGAACATTCGATGCAATTGCGCTCAAGGCTTCACCCACGTTCATATTCAGCGATGTAATAACGTTATATATAATGAGGATTAAAGCCATGAACATGCATAGAGTTTGGAAAGAGTCTGTCCATACTAATGTCTTTATACCGCCTTTGCGAGTGTATAGCCATATTAGGCCAACCATAACCAAAACTGTTATAGGAAACGGTATTTTCATCGCATCAAAGACGAATTTCTGCAGTATGATACATACTACATAGAATCTTACTGCAGAACCAATTAGCTTTGAAAGTAGAAAGATAGACGCTCCAGTCTTATATGAATGTTGTCCAAAACGAGTCTTTAGATAACTGTATATTGTAGTAAGATTCATTCTATAATAAACAGGGAGAAGAATGAATGCTACTGCAAAATATCCAAAAATAAATCCAATGCACATTTGCAAATATGTCATATCAGTGGTTATAGCCATACCTGGTACACTGACAAACGTAATACCAGATATAGATGCTCCGATCATGCCGAAAGCAACCATATACCAAGGTGAGTGTCTGTTGGCACGATAGAACGTTTCGTTATTAGCTTTTTTGCTTGTTATTTTACTAAATAAAAGTAATACGCAAAAATATGCAAATATGGTGAATATAATTATCATAATGGGTGCAAAATTAATAAAAAAGCATGTAAACCTGCATAATAGCGATTTCTTTTTGTACCTTTGTAAATAGAATAGGAACAAAAATAGTAACAACAAACACTTTATCATGAGACAGAAAAAATTCATCCTTCAAGAGAATGAAATTCCAACGCATTGGTATAACATTCAGGCCGATATGCCAAATAAGCCTTTGCCACCACTTAACCCTGCAACGCACAAGCCTTTGGATGCCGAAGATTTGAGTCATATCTTTAACAAGGAATGTTCAAAGCAAGAACTTGATGTAGATAATGCGTGGATAGAAATTCCTGAGGAAGTGAGAGAGAAGTATACTTATTATAGATCTACTCCTCTTGTGAGAGCTTATGCACTGGAGGAGGCTCTGGGAACTCCTGCACATATTTATTTCAAGAATGAGAGTACAAATCCACTTGGATCGCATAAGATTAATTCTGCTATTCCACAATGTTATTACTGCAAACAGGAGGGTGACACTAATGTTACAACAGAAACTGGAGCAGGGCAGTGGGGAGCAGCATTAAGTTATGCAGCAAAATTATATGGACTTGAAGCTGCAGTATATCAAGTAAAGATAAGTATGCAGCAGAAACCATATCGTTCTGCTATTATGCGTACTTTCGGTGCTACGGTAGAAGGTTCTCCATCTATGAGCACACGTGCAGGAAAAGATATTATAACTCGCGAACCAAACCATCCTGGTTCTTTAGGAACAGCAATCAGCGAGGCTATCGAACTTGCTACTACAACTCCAAAATGTAAATACACTTTAGGATCTGTGTTAAACCATGTAGCACTCCATCAGACGGTAATTGGTCTGGAAGCCGAAAAGCAAATGGAAATGGCTGGTGAATATCCTGATACCGTTATTGCTTGTTTTGGAGGTGGAAGTAACTTTGGTGGTATAGCTTTTCCTTTTATGCGTCATAATATAAAAGATGGCAAAACGACTGAATTTATTGCAGCCGAACCAGAAAGCTGTCCTAAGTTGACGCGAGGTAAGTTTGAATATGATTTCGGAGATGAGGCTGGTTATACACCTCTTTTGCCAATGTACACCCTTGGACATGATTTCAAGCCAGCCAATATACATGCGGGTGGTTTGAGATATCATGGAGCTGGTATGATTATTAGTCAGCTTATACGTGATAAATTTATGCACGGTGTAGATATTCCTCAATTGGAGAGCTTTGAGGCAAGTATGATCTTTGCACGTGCTGAAGGTATTATTCCTGCACCTGAAAGTGGACATGCTATAGCTTCTGTCATAAGAGAAGCAAAAAAAGCAAAAGAAGAAGGAAAGGAGAAAGTTATTCTTTTCTGCCTTTCTGGCCATGGATTAATTGATATGACGGCATACGAAAGTTATATCAATGGTGATCTTAATAATTACAGTATAAGTGATAGCGAGATCGAAAAAAATCTAGAAGATGTTCCGCAGATTGAAATCAACTATATCAAAAGATAACGTAATTAATTAAATAATGCACAAGCCCAACCATAATATTACGGTTGGGCTTGTCTGTTTTAAGCGTATTGCTTACAATTTAATTAGTCGTATGAGTTTTTTATTAGTCGAGAAAATTACTCTACACAAAATTATATGCCATGTTATGGCAAATAATTTTTTTGTAGAAATATTCTATTTACTTTTAAGTCAATTTAATTAGGGGTTAATAAATAACTTTTAAAATGACATGGACAAAAAAGAAAACGTTCACACGTTCCACTTGTTTGTCCTTATTATGTCATTTTACCTGTCTTTGTCTAACAGGATTTAAAATCAAACAATAACTTATATTGCATTGTATGATTTTAAACGAG
>JAGPJJ010000063.1 GCA_018054505.1 Prevotella sp. | reverse complement strand
AAACTTTTTACTATATATTTGCGCTTGAAAAGATTTATAAATAAAAAGATGACACAACAGGAAGACATTAAGAATGCCATTGAATGTATGAGACATGGCGGAGTGATTCTTTATCCTACTGACACAGTTTGGGGTATAGGATGTGATGCTACTAACGAAAAGGCGGTAGCTAAAGTTTATGAAATTAAACAACGTGACGATTCTAAGGCTCTTATATGCCTTGTTGATTCTGACAACCGAATGCAGAAATATTTCAGAAATGTGCCTAAGGTTGCATGGGAACTCGTTGAAGCGGCTGTTAAGCCAACAACAATTATTCTTGATGACGCTGTTAATATTGCTGATAACCTGATTGCTGAAGATGGCAGTCTAGCTATGCGAATTACGCAGGAGCCTTTTAGCAAAGAACTATGCTATAAGTTTCAGAAACCAATTGTGAGTACTAGTGCCAACGTAAGTGGCGAGCCTGCAGCTTCAAACTATTGTGATATCAGCGAGGAAATACTCAATGCAGTTGACTATGTTTGCTGGACTCGCAGACAAGAGCACAATCCACACACTCCAAGCTCTATCATCAAACTGGGAAAAAACGGAGAAGTTGCTATCATTAGAAAATAATTACGTAGGGAAAGCACTAAATAAATAAAGAAAAAATATATTTTGGAAACAGAAAATATCTTGAAGTGGAGAAAGGAACATCTGTCTGACAGGCAGATGACACTTATCTTATCGTTTGTAATAGGTTTCTTCGCTTCTGTTGCTGGCTATATTCTGCATAGTATAATCAAGGAAATACAGCATTTGCTCACTGCAGGATTTGACCACACATCATATAACTGGCTTTACTTGCTGTTTCCTATCGTTGGTATCTATCTCACATCACTTTTTGTGAAATATGTTGTGAAAGACAATATATCACATGGTATCACACGAGTGCTTTATGCCATTGCTACAAAAAGTTCAAGACTTAGAGGACACAACTGCTGGTCGTCGGTAATCGCATCTAGTATAACAATTGGATTTGGTGGTTCGGTAGGTGCTGAGGCACCTATTGTTTTGACAGGTTCTGCCATAGGAAGTAATCTTGGAAAATTATTCAAGATGGACCGCAGAACGGTTATGCTTCTTGTGGGATGTGGCGCTTCGGCTGCCATTGCTGGTATATTCAAGGCGCCAATTGCAGGATTGGTATTTACACTTGAAGTGCTGATGCTGGACTTGACAATGGCTTCGTTGTTGCCAATCCTTATATCAAGTGTTACAGCAACATGCTTTACCTATGTATTCGTGGGCAGTGAATCATTGTTTACCTTTCATATGGACAATGCATGGGTGATAGGACGTGTTCCGCCATGTATTCTGTTGGGTATATTCAGTGGTTTTGTGGGATTATATTTCATGAGAACCATGACTGCATGTGAAAACGTGTTTGCCGGACTGAAGAATCATCCATACATAAAACTCATTTTGGGTGGTGTGCTATTAAGTGGTCTTATCTTTTTGTTCCCATCATTATATGGTGAAGGATATAGTGCTGTTAATGTGCTTCTTGACGGAAGTAGTGTGGCTGACTGGGGAAAGGTGATGAATGGTTCTTTATTCTATGGTCACAGCGAATTGCTAGTGCTTTATATTGGACTGGTTGTGCTGACAAAGGTATTTGCCACATCAGCTACCAACGGTGCAGGAGGTTGTGGAGGTACATTCGCTCCGTCTCTTTTCATCGGTGGTTTTGCTGGCTTCTTCTTTTCTCGTCTATGGAATATGTATCAAGTTGGAACATATATACCTGAAAAGAATTTCACATTGATGGGAATGGCGGGAGTGATGGCAGGAGTGATGCAAGCACCGCTTACAGGTATATTCCTTATAGCAGAAATCACAGGTGGATATGAATTGTTTATTCCACTGATGATAGTATGTATAAGTGCATATCTAACGATCAATATATTTGAGCCTCACAGTATTTATGGTATGCGACTAGCACGCGAAGGAAAGCTTTTGACACACCATACTGATCAGTCAATATTGACATTGATGAGTCTTGACAGTATCATTGACAGACAGTTTACTTCTGTAACTCCAGATATGCAGTTGGGACAGTTGATAAATTACATAAGTAAGAGTCATACAAGTTTTCTACCTGTTCTTGACAAAGCAGGCGATTTGCTGGGAGAGATTGATATCACGAAGATACGACATATCATGTTTCGCAATGAACTGTATAACAGATTTACAGTAAAAGATGTTATGACCCCAGTTCCGGCAACACTCGTTAGAGAGGACAAGATGATAGACGTGATGCATAAGTTTGAAAAAGCTAACTGCAACTATCTTCCTGTTGTGAATGTAAACGGTCAACTGGAAGGTTATGTGTCACGAACTCGTATGTATAGCATGTATCGCCACATGGTAGCGGATTTCAGTGCAGAATAGTTTTAAGTAATTATTCTCATTAAAAATTTGCGTGTATGGTTTAAAATCAATATCTTTGCAGCGTTCCAATCATACAGTTTTAGGACTGAGAAATCATGATTAAGGGACAACCTCAAGACATTAAATAACTAACAATTAAATAGAAAAACATGAATTCAAATGAAACCATGAAACCGTATGTAATCGGTTTAGATCTTGGAGGAACCAATTCTGTATTTGGAATTGTTGATTCTCGTGGTGAAATAAAGGCTCAAATAGCTATAAAAACACAGGGATATGATAAAGTGGAAGACTATGTGAATGCCTCTATCGACGCATTGATGATTATCATTGATCAGGTAGGTGGACTTGACAAAATCAAAGCTATGGGTATTGGTGCTCCAAATGGTAACTACTACAAGGGTACCATAGAATTCGCTCCAAATCTTTCATGGGGACATGACGGTATTGTTCCATTGGCAGAATTGTTCAGCAAGAAACTTAATAATATTCCTGTTGGTCTTACAAACGACGCTAATGCCGCAGCAATCGGCGAGATGACATACGGCGTTGCTAGAGGACTGAAGAACTTTATCGTTATCACTCTTGGTACAGGTGTAGGTTCTGGTATCGTTATCAACGGACAGATGGTTTATGGCTGCGATGGTTTCGCAGGTGAACTTGGTCATACAACTATGCGCCCTGATGGTCGTCTATGTGGTTGTGGAAGAAAGGGATGTCTTGAGGCTTATTGCTCTGCAACAGGTGTGGCAAGAACAGCTCGTGAATTTCTTGAAAAGACAGACGAAGAATCTTTGCTGAGAGCGATGAAACCAGAAGATATCACTTCTCTTGATGTAAGTATTGCAGCATCAAAGGGTGATAAGTTGGCCAATAAAGTATATGAGTTTACTGGTGAGTTGCTAGGAGAGGCTTGTGCTAACTTCGCAGTATTCTCTAGTCCAGAGGCATTTATATTCTTTGGTGGACTTACAAAGTCGGGTGACTTGCTAATGAAACCATTAGTAAAGAGTTATAATGAGCATGTTTTGAAGGTGTTTAAAGGCAAGGCAAAGTTCCTTATCAGTGGTTTGGAAGGTTCGAGTGCAGCTGTTCTTGGTGCCAGTGCAATTGGCTGGGAACTATCAGAGGAATAGATTCATAATATAGAATAATATGAAAGTGTGGATAAAATTTTTTATTCACACTTTTTTTATATTTAATCAGTTATTATATATGCTGAAAACAGAGGATGTATATAATGTGAAATAAAATATAACTGCTTTTTTTTGGAGAATTCAATGCTTTGCAGTAACTTTGCATGCTAATATGGGCATGTCATTTCCTTTTCAAATAAATATATTGGAACTCATTTTAAAGGGTATCCTGATTGGCATACTTGCGTCGGCTCCAATGGGACCAGTAGGTATCTTATGTATAAACCGTACCCTCAAAAAAGGACGTTGGTATGGTTTTGTAACTGGATTGGGCGCAGCAGTAAGCGACCTGATTTATGCTGTTCTCACAGGTGTGGGAATGAGCTTTGTAATGGACATAGTAAGTAATCAGCAGACAAAATTCTATTTGCAGATTTTCGGTGGAATATTGTTGCTGGCTTTTGGTATATACAGTTACCGAAGTAACCCGATGCAGAAAGCTTATCCTGGTGGTGGATCGGGTAGAGGATCACTGCTTCATAATGCTATAACGGCATTTTTTGTTACTTTTTCTAACGTGCTTATCGTGCCGTTCTTCATGATGCTTTTTGCATTGTTCTCTTTTGTTATTCCAGATCATCCAGTAGAGATGTGCATAGGATATTCAAGTGTGATCTTTGGTGCAATGCTATGGTGGTATGGACTGACATGGCTTATAGACAAGGTTAGAAGTAAGTTTGACGATAATGGAATTTTGATTATCAACAAAATTATTGGAAGTGTGGTTATCATATTCTCTTTGATCGCTCTTATTGGAACGATTTTCAATTTGTATCATCTCCCAGAGTTGGCTTGATGCCGACGTGTTGGATAACATAAATAATTTTACGACATGTTTATAGCTAAGGAATTAAGAAAGAAATCCATTGCCGAATACCTGCTTTATATGTGGCAGATAGAGGACATAATACGAGCTATGGGATGCTCGCTTCCGCTCATAAGAAAGGCTTATGTAAGTAAGTTTACTGATTATACTGATGAACAAAAAGAAGAAGAACTGGATTGGTTTGGTAATCTTGTCAGAATGATTAATGAGGAAGGCAAGCGTGAACAAGGACACCTAGACATCAATACCATTGTTGTAAAGGATATGGCCGACTTGCATAATAGACTTCTGAAAAGTGACAAGTTTCCTATTTACAATGCAGAATACTACAAAGTATTGCCATTTATTGTGGAATTGCGCAATAGGGGTGATAAGGATGTGAATGAGATAGAAACATGTCTGGACGCTCTTTACGGTATCATGATGCTGCGCATGCAGAAAAAGGAGATTACTCCTGAAACAGAGCATGCAATAAAGGAGATTTCTAACTTTATAGGACTATTGAGCGACTATTATATCAAGGAGGAAAGTGAAGGCCTTGATTTCGGAGAAAACGAATAATACACGATATTTAACATGCAGCGCGTCTGTATCTCGTGTTGGGCGAGGCGGCATGCTATAAGTTAATATAGAAAAAATGAATATTTTAGTAACAGGAGCCAACGGACAGTTGGGCAATGAGATTCAGCTCATATCAAAAAACAGTAAGGATAATTATATTTTTACTGATGTTTGCGACGGTTATCGCAAATTAGATATCACAAATATTGATGATATCAGAAAAGCTGTAGCTGAAAATAGTATCGAATGCATCATTAACTGTGCGGCATGGACCAACGTAGATTCTGCAGAAACTGCTGGTGAAATCGTTGAAACTCTTAATGCAAAGGCTCCAGAAAATTTAGCGATAGCTATGAAGGAAGTTGGTGGACTTGTTGTTCACGTCAGTACAGATTATGTATTTGGCGGTGATCCCTACAATGTTCCTTGCAAGGAAGACCAAAAAGGGACGCCAACAGGTGTCTATGGATTGACAAAACTTCATGGTGAGCAGAATATACAGAATAGTGGAGCTAAATATATCATTATACGCACTTCATGGCTTTACTCTGAGTATGGCAAAAACTTTGTTAAGACAATGATGAATCTCACATCTACTAAGCCTACATTGAAGGTGGTGTTTGACCAATGTGGTACGCCAACCTATGCTGGAGATTTGGCAGCAGTGATATTTGACATTGTTGAAAACAGAAAATATGAAGGTAATGATGGTATCTATCATTTTAGCAATGAAGGAGTATGTTCTTGGTATGACTTTACGAAGAAAATAGCAGAGATAGCCGGAAACACAGCATGCGACATACAACCTTGTCACAGCGATGAATTCCCTTCTGCTGTTAAGCGCCCTTCTTATTCTGTACTTGATAAAACAAAGCTAAAGGAAACATTTGGTATAAAGATACCTTATTGGACTGATAGTCTGAAGAAGTGTATGAGCAATATGCTTCATGCATAATAGTAGGATATGTGTTGTCGGTCTGTATTTAAAAATTATATATTAGATTTTATTCATGAATGAAATTCAGAGGCGAAGAACTTTCGCCATTATATCTCACCCTGATGCTGGTAAGACAACTCTTACCGAAAAATTCCTTCTGTTTGGTGGACAGATTCAAGTTGCCGGAGCAGTAAAGAATAACAAGATTCGCAAATCTGCTACTTCTGACTGGATGGATATAGAGAAACAGCGTGGTATTTCTGTTTCTACATCTGTAATGGAGTTTGATTATCTTCCAGACGGCGAGACTGGTGAACCGTATAAGGTGAACATCCTTGATACCCCTGGACACCAAGATTTTGCCGAAGACACATATAGAACGCTTACTGCTGTGGATTCTGCAATTATCGTTGTTGACGGAGCAAAAGGTGTTGAGGCACAGACAAGAAAATTGATGGAAGTATGCCGCATGCGCAATACTCCTGTTATTATATTCGTCAACAAGATGGACCGTGAAGGTCGTGATCCTTTTGATTTGCTTGATGAACTTGAAGAAGAATTGAGTATAAAGGTTCGCCCTTTGTCATGGCCAATTGGTCAGGGACAACGTTTTAAGGGTGTATATAATATTTATGAGCAACAGTTGAACTTGTTTACTCCAAACAAACAGAGAGTAACAGAAAAGGTGGCTGTAGATATTGCATCAAAAGAACTTGATGCCCAAGTAGGTGAGCGTGAGGCACAACAGCTTCGTGATGATTTGGAATTGGTAGACGGTGTTTATCCTGCATTTGAAAAAGAAACTTACAGAAGTGCTGAGGTAGCCCCTGTATTCTTTGGATCTGCACTTAACAATTTTGGTGTTCAAGAATTATTGGATTGCTTTGTTGATATATCACCAAGTCCACGTCCTACAAAGGCCGAAGAGAGAATTGTTGAAGCTACCGAACCAAAGTTTACGGGATTTATATTTAAGATCACAGCAAACATTGATCCTAATCATCGTAGTTGTATTGCATTCTGCAAAGTATGTTCTGGAAAGTTTGTCAGAAATCAGCCGTATCTACATGTACGCCAAGGTAAAACTGTAAGATTCTCGTCTCCAACACAGTTTATGGCACAGCGCAAGAATACTGTTGACGAGGCTTATCCTGGAGATATTGTTGGTTTGCCAGATAATGGCATTTTCAAAATAGGCGATACTCTTACTGAAGGTGAAATACTCCATTTCCGTGGATTGCCAAGTTTCTCTCCGTTGTTGTTCAAATACATCGAAAATGATGACCCAATGAAGAGTAAGCAATTTCAGAAGGGTATTGAACAGCTTATGGATGAAGGTGTGGCTCAGTTGTTTGTTAACCAGTTTAATGGTAGACGTGTTGTCGGTACTGTAGGACAACTGCAGTTTGAAGTTATTCAGTATCGATTGGAACATGAGTACAATGCGAAATGTCGTTGGGAACCTGTTCACCTGCATAAGGCATGCTGGGTGGAGTCTGACGATGCTGAGGAACTGGATAGTTTCAAAAAGCGTAAATATCAATATATGGCTAAGGATACAGAAGGTAGAGATGTATTCTTGGCGGATAGTGGTTATGTGCTGTCTATGGCACAGCAAGACTTTAAAAATATAAAGTTCCACTTCACAAGTGAATTCTAAATTTCTTATTGCATACCATGGATAAAGATAGAAATATTGAATCTGCCAAAATGGAAGATGTTGACGTGCAGAATATTGATGCTAATGAAGAAGAACAGCATCGTTATCCTTGGTATGCAATAAAACTATATGGCCTGAGCCAGAAAAATGTAGAAAAATATCTTCAAGATAAAGGTCTTGAGACTTTTATTCCACAAGAATATGTTGATGTGGAAGATAGCGAGCACAAAGTGAAACACGTTTTGCGCCCAGTAGTGAAAAATCTTATATTCCTCAAAAAGACCATGGAAGAGGGGGATATAAAAAAAGTAATAAGTTCTTCAGAACTAAAGATGAGCGTTATTACTGTAAGTAAGATAGACAAGAGATATTGCGAAATACCTGCAAGACAAATGGATGAATTTATGCTGATGTGTAATCCTGATATATTACTTAAAAAGTTTATAAGTGAAGATCAGGCACATTTGAAAAAAGGCGCATTAGTAAGAGTAAAAAGAGGTCCATTGCAGGGATTCACCGGTAGACTTGTCAGGGCAAATAAAAACTACTATTTGTTGAAAGATGTACCAGGAATGGCTGTGTTACTGAAGGTCACCAAGTGGTGTTGCGTAGCGTTAGAGTAAATCATTTAAATTATCATGAAATATAGACAAATACTACTAATTATTTTAATAATATTGTCGCTAAAAACATTAGCACAATCAAGCCAAATTCAGAAAATAAACAATGATACTGAACTTGTTGAAGGGAGTATTTATATCCTGCGTGGATTTAATTATTCTACAAGTGGAACTTATAGCTTTGACGGTAGTCTTGTCCTAGAGGATGATTCTCTTTATCAATTTAAGCGAGTAGAAGATTTAGCTATTGCTGGCGATAAGTCAATTGGTTATAGTAATTTATGGAAGCTGTGCAAAATCAATGGTCAATGGGGATTGATGAATCTAAACTATGGTAGTAGGTTTTTAAGTTCTTCACCAAATGATGATAACCATTCTTTTTCATATCTGAAAAAAACTTTCGATAGTTCTTGTTATGTGAAATTTATTGGTTCAGGTGATGATCTGAAAATAAATGTAGGTGGTAGAGACCTTATATATTATAATAATGTATATTATACTTTTTATCCGCCAACAACAAAAAGATGCATGGATGTGCAGATATGTGGCATTAACAATCCCGTAATTCTCTTTGATGAAAATAGAAACTTGGAAAAAATAAGTCCTGTTGTCGTTACAATTAAATTAGCTAAAACTTTGAAGAATGATGATGTAAACACATTTGTTGTTCCATTTGATATCCACGATTATAAAACTGTTTTCGGTGCAAATGCGCACGTATATATTCCAACTGATTATACCGATAATAAAATATCGTTCACAGAATTAGGCGATAATGATATTATTAAAGCCAATACACCTTATCTGCTTGAGGGCAAATTTAATTCAGGTGCATATATTATTAATAATGTGAAGTTGGATTTTAATGGTGAGCAGGAATGTATTTATAATGTTGGTACACTTACTATTCACGGTGTGTATAAAATGGAAAACATAGGACAGATGAATTCTTATATATTCGATGGTCAGAATATTCGTAAATGTCCTAATACTAAAAATGTTCATATACAACCTTATAGATGGTTTTTTACATCTGATATTGAACAGATAGATGGTAACCGGATGAAGTTGGTTTATAATAATGAGACAACAATGATTGCGGTTCCATCTGTGAGCGTTAACTATAAAAACAGTATCTACAGTTTGACTGGTGTAAAAATGAATTGTGATGAAAGCCAACTGCATCATGGTATTTACATTATAAATGGACGAAAAGTAATGAAATAAAGATAATGAGGAATATGAATAAACAGAAAAAGAATTATGTAAAGCCTCAAATAAGAAGTGTTAGATTTATAGATAATATATCTTTGATGAGTTCATCAGCAGCCCCATCGAAGCAGGATATACCTTTTACGCCAGACCTTATTCCTGATGCAGATGAGGGCTCTTACGCATCATAAAAAAATAATGCAGTTAATGTGACATCATGATTTATAAATGTTACATTAACTGCATTAATTATAGCTGATA
>JAGPJJ010000216.1 GCA_018054505.1 Prevotella sp. | reverse complement strand
GATAAGGCTTCAGTTGGTGGTCCAGGTCTTGCTGTTGCACGAAAATTAAAGGCTGGAATAAACGTGTAGAAAGCGTATGGTTTCCTTGTGCGGACGTGGGTTCGAATCCCACCAGCTCCACAAAAAATGGTTTTCAAAGTAATTTGAAAACCATTTTTTTATTTATTAATAACTTGTGAATCGTTAATTATTTGTTATCATGCCAACCTTTGAAGTCAATTGATGCAATAACGCTGATATTGCCATTGGTGATAATTAATAATATTGCGGGTAGCTTACACGATGTAATATTTCTTAGCCAATTCCATTATGGCATGCAGATTTGGTATGGGTATACCATGATTGTCAATTTTCACAAATTTATTTATGTTGTATTGCTCAACTCCTCTGCATCCTCTTGGATTGTCGATAACAGTTTCACACAGAATAGGTTCAACTAATAGACGTGCACCTTTAGGATATTCATCATAATTGTTGATGTATCTTTTTATAAGGTCAGTGACCTCGTTGATGTAGGATTTAATATCCTCAATTCTCTTCTTCATAGGTTTCTATATTTTGTTAGACTTTGAGTGCAAATATAGCGACTCGCTATTGAATTGCAAAATGTGTGCCTAATATTTGCAAAATATTGTCTTACCTTCACATTCGTGTAAATATAGAAAGATATTTTGACAAAAAGTAATTCTTTTTAAATTAAACCTTTTGAATTACTAAGCGTCTATACAATCAATATCTGACAAGATCATTATTATCTTGTCGGGATAGCGATTAGTTATTATTTTGGCTTAAAAAAGGGGTGACCGTGAGGCCACCCCTTAATTTTATTTTGATGTCAATATGCTTATTTTACAGGAACTTCAAGCAAGGCTTGCTTAAGTAGATTCCAGAATGGAATGATTGACGCAACTTGGCAACGCTCACTTGTTGTATGCGGACTGCGAAGTGTTGGTCCCATGCTTACTACATCCATATTAGGATATTTGCCAAGAATGACAGAACATTCAAGGCCAGCATGATCTACTTGAACGATAGCATCTTCGCCGATTTGTTCCTTATAGATTTTCTTAAGAAGATTAAGTATTTCACTATTTGGATTTGGATCCCAACCGCCATAGCTTCCACTAGTTTCAACCTGCATACCAGCCATGTTGAAACAGCTTTCAAGAGTCTTTGTGATATAATCTTTCATGTCTTCACGAGAAGAACGTGCAAGAATCTTGATGTCAGCTTCTCCGTTTCCGATATTGATGATTGCAAGGTTGCTTGATGTCTCAACAACGTCAGGGTAAACAGGAATCATGCGCATTACGCCATTATGGCATGCATAAATGGCATCAATAAGATTATCTTGAATCTCAACAGGAACTTCTGTTGCTGGAGCTTTAACTTCCTCTGCAAAGAATTCTATATTACTTTCAATAGTTTTAAATTCATCGTTGAAGTCTTCTTTCCAGTCTGCAACAAGATCTTTTACAGCTTCAATATTCTCTTTTGGCATCGTAAGAACAACCTCTGCCTGGAAAGGAATAGCATTGCGCATATTACCGCCGTTCCATGAAGCAAGTCGTGCATCACATTCCTCAATGGCTTCACGAACAAAGCGAACCATTAATTTATTAGCGTTTCCACGTCCTTCATGAATTTCAAGACCAGAGTGTCCACCTTTAAGTCCTTTTAAAGTAACCTTTAGTGCAGCGTCTTCTTTATCGGTTTCAACTTCCTTATAGTTCAATGTTGCTGTTACGTCAATACCACCAGCACTACCAATAACAAACTTACCCCAAGTTTCAGAGTCAAGATTCATTAAGATATCGGCATTAAGTTCACCTTCTGGTAAATCGTTAGCACCATACATGCCAGTTTCCTCGTCAGCTGTGATAAGAGCCTCTACTGGTCCGTGCTGAATATCTTTTGCCTCCATAACTGCCATGATAGCGGCTACGCCCATACCATCGTCAGCGCCAAGAGTTGTACCTTTTGCACGTACCCATCCTTCTTCGTCAACATATGCTTCAATAGGATCTGTTTCAAAATTATGTTTGCTTTCAGGTGCCTTCTGTGGAACCATATCCATGTGTGCCTGCAGCAAAATAGTTTTGCGGTTTTCCATTCCAGCTGTAGCTGGTTTGCGCATTACGATATTGTTTCCTTTATCCTTAAAAGCCTCAACGCCTACACTCTGTGCAAAGTCGAGTAAGAATTTCTGAACTTTCTCCAAGTGTCCTGATGGACGTGGAATTTGAGTAAGTGCATAGAAGTTGCTCCAAATGCACTCAGGCTTTAATTTTGCGATTTCACTCATAATGTTAATATCTTAAATGTTAATTAATCTTTGATTATTATTTTTCTCCTTTTGGTAAACGAGAGTGCCAACCATGCATACAGTCCAAGTAATATAACTAGCAGTGTCTGTACACTGTGTACAATCAGTACAAAATATAATGCGTCAGTTTCTCCAATACCATATAATATAAGCATTGTCTTTACTGCAAAATGCCATGGTCCAGCTCCATTCGGAGTCGGTACTATAACTGCGATACTTCCCACAATGAATGTCACTAGTGCACATGACATACCTAGATTTGATGTTGACGTGAAACAAAAAAATGTGAGATAGTAATGTAGAAAATAGCTTCCCCATATTGCTAACGTATAGAAAATAAAAAGAGG